>JABDBX010000021.1 GCA_013288445.1 Bacteroidota bacterium | reverse complement strand
CGCAAAGGGATCGAGCCCTGATCCAGGGGGTTTACCGCAATGTTCATCGCACGACGAAAAGCCTATAGCTCCGATCAGCAGGATAAGCAAATATTTCATGGTAGTTTTGTTTTTTCGATCCTTATGATTTTTCAATAGCCGACTGGTCTTTACGGATGCACTCCCTTTCCAACTATACCAACTCCTCCGTAACCTCCATGCTCATTTTGTTGTATTTATTCCTGTATTCAATGGGCGTGAGGCCGGTGATCCGTTTAAACAGATCGCGAAAGGCCTTTGTGTCGGTATAACCCACACCAAACATTACTTCGGCAATATTCTTTCTGCTGGTTTCAAGCGCCCGCTTTGCCGCCTCTATTTTTACCCGTTGTATGTATTCTATCAGTGTATTATTGGTAGCATCTTTGAACCGTCTTTCAAAACTTCTGCGCCCTACCGCCACCATAGCAGCCAGTTCGTCAATGGTCATTTTTTCTTCAATGTTCGCCTCTATATAGTCCTGCACTTTCTTTATAGCATCGTCCTTATGGTTTCGCTGGCCTTTAAACATCATGTACTTGTTTTGGCTGTCGCGGTCTATATCCACAGCAAAAAACTTCGACGCTAAAATTGCCGTCTCCCTTGATGTGTATTTTTCCAGCAAATACAATAACAGGCTCCAGTAAGAGTTTGCGCCACCGCTGCTGTATATGCCATTCTCGTCAGAAATTATACTGCCATCAATAAGCTCCACTTGCGGAAACATGTCGCGGAAATCATTGGCTGACAACCAATGGGTAGAGCATTTTTTGCCATCGAGCAATCCGGTGGCTGCCAGTAAAAAAGCGCCTATACATAGCGATGCCACCTCTGCGCCCTTTTCATGCTGGCTCACGATCCAGGGGTAAAATTCTTTATTTTTTTCGATAGCCACATGCAGGTCGCCACTGATGGCGGGGATAAAGATCAGGTCCACTTCTTTTACTTCGTCAATCGTTTTATCGGGGTGCACTGTTACCCTATCGTTCATCAGGGTCACCTGCTTCTTCAGCCCTACCAGCTCCACATTGAACAGCGGTCTTTTCCCCTCCGATTTTAAAAATTCATTGGCTGCGGTAAACATATACCTTGGGTCGGCAATGGCCTGCATTATTGAGGTCTCGGGAACAATAATAGCTATGTTTTTCATGACAGAAAGTTAGGCAATATTTTGAAATGTCACAATTGGCCCCGCAGGTTGTCGTTATTCCCGCTCACAGATTTCACAAAACCGTCGCATTTTTGCATCAGCATTTGAAACGAAATTAATCACAAACTAAAACAAACTAAAATGGCAACTGAAAAGACAAACATCACCGTGGAAACTACGGTAAACGCACCGGCGGAAAAGGTATGGCACTTTTTCAATGCGCCAGAACACATAGTTCAGTGGGGCGCTGCATCGCCCGACTGGCACACCACCAGGGCAGAAAATGATATACGCACCGGGGGAAGCTTCCTGTACCGGATGGAAGCAAAAGACGGAAGTTTTGGCTTCGACTTCGGCGGTGTTTACGATGAGGTGAAAACAAACGAACTCATTGCCTATACCATGGGCGATGGGAGAAAAGCAAATATCATCTTCACAAATAACGGCAAAGCAATAAAGTTGACCGAGACTTTTGAAGCTGAGACTGAAAATCCGGTTGAGATGCAGCGCGGCGGATGGCAGGCCATCTTAGACAGCTTTAAAAACTATACAGAAGCAAATTCCTAACAATTAAAATCCCAAACAAAATGGCAAAAGTATCCATCTACCTTAATTTTCAAGGCGACGCAAAAGAGGCGTTCAATTATTACAAATCAGTTTTTAACACAGAGTTTGCCAGCCCGATGATGCTCATGGGCGATGTTCCTGCAATGGAAGGAATGCCCCCGCTGTCAGATGAGGACAAAAGCAAGGTAATGCATGTTAGTCTCCCTATTTTGGCCGGGATACAGATTATGGGCACCGACTCGCTGGAGAGCATGGGGCACCAGCGCAAAATCGGTAACAATATGACCATTAACCTGGAGCCGGATACGCGGGAAGAAACAGAAAGGTTGTTCCAGTTGCTGTCTGATGGCGGCTCCGATATTGCGCCGCTGCAGGATATGTTCTGGGGGTCTTACTGGGGCTGCTGCTTAGACCGCTTCGGTATCCGGTGGATGTTCAATCATACGAAAAGCCCGCAGCAGAACGGATGACGCACATAGGTTGCTATCTCACTTTCAATGGCAATTGCCGCGAAGCTATGACCTTTTACCAGGACTGCCTGGGTGGCGATCTGCTATTGGAGACCGTAGGTGAGTCGCTATTGCCGGGTGAAATGCCCAAACAGATCACAGATTGTATTGTGCAGGCCACCCTTACTAACGGCGCGTTGGTGCTACAAGGTTCCGACATGGCCCCGGCGACAGGAGTGGTGCGAGGCAATAACGTTTCGCTTGTGCTCAATTGCAGCAGCGAAGAAGAAATAAATACTTTTTACAAAAAACTATCGGCAGGAGGCAAAGCAAACAGCCCGATCGAAGAGACCATTTGGGGGGCCTTGTTTGGCGACCTAACGGATAAGTTTGGAAACCAATGGCTGCTTAATTTCAATAGGGATAACAATCCCTGATTCACGTACCATCAAAAAAAACGAAAATGAAAAAGACAAAAATATTTTACTGGACAGTTACCGGGCTATTCTCGGCCTTACTACTGCTATCTGCAATACCTGATATTTTGAGTGTTCCTGAAGCCAAAACATTTATGGCCCACCTGGGATACCCTGGCTATATCCTTCCCTTCCTGGGTGTGGCAAAAGCATTGGGTGTTATAGCTATACTCGTGCCGGGGTTTCCGCGTATAAAAGAATGGGCTTATGCAGGGATATTCTTTGACCTGCTGGGCGCCACATACTCGCAAATAAGCAATGACGGATTTAAACCCGGAGTTTTATTCATGGTTTTGCCTTTTGCGCTCTTATTCCTGTCTTATGGGCTGTGTCATAAAATACAGCGCCAGCCTGGGAATTAGTTTATGCTGCATGGAAGATCAAAACTCTTCTCTGAAGTAGCATCTTACAGGCCCGAACGAGGCTCTCAATATACATATCACGTAGATTTTGTGTTACTGTTATATTGTCTTTTTATGTTTCCGATTACTATCGAAAGGTATCTGTATATTTGGTTTCACCTAAAAACAAAATACATTATGCCTAAAGTATTAGTACACCACAAAGTTGAGGATTACGCTACATGGAAAAGCGCTTTTGATGCCGGTGCCTCGAAGAGGTCAGAAAAAGGAATAACTCATGTACACGAGGGTGCTCATGTCAACGATCCAAACCATGTGTACCTGGTTTTCGATGTGGCTTCCGGCTCAGACATTCTTAGCCACCTGGAGCATAACGACACTCAGGACTTTCAAAAACAAGGCGGCGTTATTGGGGAAACTCATGTTGTAATGCTCAACTAAAAGTACCCTTACCAGGCCCTCCTGCAATTTGCACAACAAATTGCAGGAGGGCTGTTTTATTATTATCACTAATTCAAAACGACCCAAAACATTTTGATCTATGTCAAGAATGAACAAACCTGTATTACTAGTGGGAAGTGTTCCCGGCGATAATGCCGAAGAGGCGATGCTGCTATGTGGCCGCGAAATCGGCGGTCTGGCAACAAGCATTTCAGACGGCGAAACCGGAAATCGGCACCAATGGGTGCAGTTTCTTGCAGCAAATATCTATCACGGCCACGAGGCGATGGAAACCATCCAACGGCCGCAAACGGCTAATGGCGAAGATAAATGGCACAACGAATCTTACCAGGAAAAAGGATGGCTTTTCAAGGTAAAGGACGGGGTAACAGATGTTAGCTTTTCATCGCTGGGGTATGCAGCGGCCGCAAAAAAATCGTACTCGGAATTTGTAAAACTAAAAGTTGCGGGTGAGATACCCGCAGATGTAAGATTCCAGGTATCATTGCCGTTGACAGAAAGCGGTACGCGAATATTTTTTACCAACGATGCCGATTTCCAGGTCGTAAAAGGCGCGTTTGAAGATGCCATGGCGAGAGAAATTGACAGTATGCTGGAAACGATTCCCGCCAGCGATCTGGTCATTCAATGGGATCTTGCACTGGAAGTACTCTATATAGTGCTGGAAGGCAAAACGCCTTGGGCGCCGCAAGGGAGTACTTTTGAACGGTATTTGGTATCGCTGTCAAACTTGTCATCGCGGATACCGGATGAGGTAATATTGGGGTGTCATTTTTGTTTTGGCGACCTGGGACATAAGCACCTGCTGGAGCCGCCAGACCTGGCACTACCTGTGCAAATGGCCAATGCCGCCACAAAAGCGGTAACACGGAGAATAGACTACTTCCATATGCCTGTGCCTATGAACCGCACAGACGATGAATATTTTGCACCGCTTGCGAAACTGGAGATCGGGGACGCGCGGCTTTTCCTTGGACTAATACATTATACCGATGGTATAGCGGGGGCCATGCAACGCGTGAGCGCTGCCAATAAGTATTATCCGGCAGGCTACGGAATAGCTACCGAATGTGGATTTGGAAGACGGCCCAAAGACACAATACCTGGCCTGCTGAAAATACACTCCGAGGTGGCAAAAATGCTTAGCTAACTTCTGGAAACAACACCCTGGAGACAGGGCTAACAATAAGGGGTTTTGAGCAATCAGAACCCTTTATTGTTTTTATGGGGTTAACTATGACATTCAGATCTAGAATAATAAAGTCTAATCTTCCGTCCCCGCACCGCTATACGCCGTGAGCCTGGGAATCCAACGGGGAACGTGCTTTTTGTATTCTTTGTACGGCTCTCCAAACCGGGACAGCATATCCGGTTCTTCTTTAAAGATGAAGAACATGGTGTTCATTACAAAGAATATGCAGGTCCATATCAATATGCCACGGGCATTGAAAAACAATGCCTCACCTGCAAGCATCATTAACACGCCGGTTATCATCGGGTTGCGGCAATACCTGTATATGCCGCGGATCACGAGCTTTTGTGTGGGTTGCCAGGGAGCAAGTGTGCCCTGAGCAAACTTCCAGAAGAGGTAGGTGGTGTACAACTGTATAGACAGGCCCGACAGATAAAGCCCCGGGCCAATTATTTTGAAAACGGCTGGCGGCTGCTGAATAACGGGCAAGCCCACACTATTCAGGAAATAGGGAATAATAACCGTGACTACAAATGGCAATGCTATCCAGTCGCGGACATGAACAAGAAGCGAGGGACCTTTTCCTGGCATATACAAGCTTTAAGCCGTCAATTTACGATTTTCTACCAAAACACATCGGGCGACGCCTATGGCATGCTATGAGTTACGCTTATACGTGCAGTGTAATTTATTTGTATTTTTAGATTTTCTAAAAAGCATATACACCTTACTATGAAGAGGATATTACTGGCCGCCATACCATTTGCGTTTTTGCCGGCAACGCTTTTTGCTCAGGCTACCACCGTGCAGACCCTTACTGATAAGGGAAACACGTTGTTTGACGACGGGAAGTATATTGACGCCATTGTGGAATACCAGCACGCACTTTACATAGACAGCAATGCCCCAGGGCCTAACCTGGAAATGGCAAACACCTATCTTGCTTTAAAAAAATACCAGAAAGCTATTGATTATTGCGACAAGATCATCCGGTTAAATACCAGTTGCGTGGACCAGGCATATATGGATAAAGGCAGCGCCCTGGACATGATGAATGAGCTTGATGCCGCTATACAAACATATAAGGAGGGCATAAAAAAATACCCGGATAACTACTTGCTTCTCTACAATGCTGCATTTACTTATTTCAGGGTCAATAAATTTGATGAAGCCGCTTATTATTCGGCAAGGGCGGTATCCGCTAACCCAAAGCATGCAAGCAGCCATTTGATGCTTGCAAACAGCATGTACCAGCTCAGGAAACGGCCACAGTCTGTGATGGCGTTGTACTATTTCCTTTTGCTGGAGCCAAATTCCAAGCGATCGGTTGGCGCGTTGCAGCTCTTAAACAGGCAAAGGCAAGCAGGGGTGTCGAAGGAAGGAGAAAATAAGATCGCTATAAATATCCCTGAAAAGGATGTGCATGACGAATTTGGCACAGTCGATATGATACATAGCTGCGTTCAGGCATTGAAAGACGGTGATAAGAACAAGGATAAAACAGAGGAACAATTATTCTATGAGAACACGGAATTGCTTTTTAAAGCTCTGGATGAGACAAAAGAAAAAGACAGGAGTAAAAGCGTTTGGTGGGAAACTTATATCCCGGTATTCCATGACCTTTTGTTATCCGAAAACACGGAAGCCTTCTGCTACTCTATCTGCGCGCCCCAAAATAATGACCTGGTGGATAAGTGGCTGACCGGTCATAAAGACGAGGTTGAAAAATTCGCAAAATGGCGAGAAAAGTATGCACCTGGAGGCAGGCAAGGAATAATGTTTAAATAGGCGCCATTTCCGCCTGCCACAAATCAACAGCTTAGTTTACTTCTCTGCCTCCATCCAAACATTATTCCCACTTTGGGCAATCTGCCAGAAGCAGAGCCGCCGCCTTGCCATTTAACTAAAAAACCTGAAAGCCGTACCAGGTGCCACTCTTGCATAGCCGCGTAGCTTACTGCCTCTTAAAAAGCTGGCGTGGCACGATAATCCTCACACATTGTACATAACACTAAAACATAAGAGAATGAAAAACATTAAGAAGGTATTGTTTATCCTTGCTATTGCGCTCACTTCAGGGGCATATAGCAGTATGGCGCAGATCTATGTACATGTTCGCCCGCCACGGCCCGTTGCGGTTGTACGCATAGCAGCGCCAAGTCCACGCCACGTATGGATCGACGAAGACTGGCAGGAGCGTAACGGCAGGTATGAATGGAATGGTGGCCGCTGGGAAGAGCCACAACATCCTGGCGACAGGTACCATGCAGGCCATTGGAACCATAACGGCCACGGCCATCAATGGAAAGCAGGTGGATGGCATCATTAAATGAAAACAGAATTTAGAACAAGGGTTTCGGGCAACTGGAACCCTTTGTTATTATAGTATAATCAGTGAGCAAATCAAGCGCCTACTTCGCGAAATAAAGGGACCAATTGGTATTTGGTGCAAAGCTGAACTCAGCGCCATTCAGCACGTAAGAAACTATATAACGGCTGCAAAAGCCGGGCGTAGGGGAACCTTCCCTGCAAAACTGATTTTGCAATTGGTCCCCGCCCAGCGTGATCTTTGAGAACCGGTAAACTCTATTGTTATTTGAAGGAACTATTAACTCGACGTCGTAACTATTGTACGTATAGTCATACCAGCCCTGGAATTGCGGATCCTTGTTTACCAGTGTGTCGCTGGTTGAAGAAGGTATGTTTTCCCAATTGGGCAGGTCCTGGTAAGCTTGGTTACTCCGCATTATGCCGGAATGCACCGGGTTGCTGAATGTACCATCTGCCGGATAAAAATTAATAATAACGCTGTCCAATTCGTTAATTGAATAGCCCACGGCCGTTGGTACTACACTTGCGCCACAGGTCACTTTGCATTTCTCGTTGCAACCGGGCATAACGAGCGCAATAAATATCATCAGCAATAGATACCTCGATGCCATAGTGTGTTTCTAATCTATCTCGCAAGAATTGTGCCGTTTTTTATCAGCGCTTTTTACCTGCAAAGGTTTGCAACTCGTTGATGAGGCAACTGCCGGGTTCGCTGGCCATAGAGACGTAGATACTGTCGGCGACCAGCGATATGCCGTTATAACAATGCCGCATGGGGTTTGCGTAGTACCTGCCGGAGCTATCGGGCACAAAACTAAAATACAGGTCACTGGTTCCGTAGGTTGCGCTTCCCATGAGGTCATCGTAATAAGTAACGTAAATGGCGCTGCCGGTAACGATCACGGAGTCTTTAGTCACATGGTTCACATACACAACAGACGGCCTCATGGAATCGCTGGTGTAGCCGCCATCTCCCACTTTGGTGATGAACATTCCAGAGAATGTATCAATGTGCGGTGTGAAGACCTGAGCTGAAGACAATGTAGTCGCAGTATCGGTGGTAGCTTTTCCCGGAGTCACCTGTGCTGCCTTTTTACAAAAAGAAAGCGATAAACAGAGGAAAAGCGATAGCGGCAATAGCGTTCTCATAAGGTTGTATCTTGATGGTATATGGATATAACGAACATGCGGAATTGTTATTGTATCGGCCGGTATATTTTAAAAAGGCGTGACACCGGGTTTCCAAACGGAACGTTTATTTACGTAGCTTCGTATGGCTGCACTGAGGAAATAATAAAGTAATTTCGGGAATGGCTCAAGCGCATAACATCAATGGTAAAAGACAAAATTGTAAATAAAACAATTCTGATTAATGCACCTGTACCCAAAGTATGGGAAACACTTACAGACCCCGCATCAATAAATCAATGGCTCTCTGATACAGAGATCCACGTTGCTGTGGACTGGAAAGTGGGCGGGCATATGACTTTTGAGGGCGTGTGGCATGGCGTCAAATATAAAGACAAAGGAAAGGTGCTGAAGTTTGAGCCGGGTATAATGCTCCGGTACAATTATTGGAGTGTCTTCTCCAGGTTGCCGGATAGGCCGCATAATTACTCGGTGATAGAATTTAAACTGACCCCCGATGAAGATCAAACATTGCTGGAACTGACGCACAGCAAGTTTGTAATTGAAACAAATTATGGGCACTCGAAGTTTTATTGGACGCTTACGCTGGGCAGATTGAAAAGGTTAATAGAAAAATAATGAACCGTCACTTAGGAACATATTTCGTCGTCGTTACTTAGTTACCCGTTTCGACTCCTGCTTCCAACTCTTTTCGTTATATTTGCTTTAAATGCCGCTTATGACCTTCCGCATCTTTGCGCTATTATTCCTGTTATCTTTTTTTACTTCCCGGCCGCTTGCTATTGCTCAAAAAAAAGCTGACCGGAAAGTGGCAAAGCAACTGGAGGTGGACATAGACTACCTGGCGTCAGACAGCCTTGAGGGCCGACGGACGAGTACTGAGGGAGAACGAAAGGCGGCAGACTACATTGAGAAAAGATACACCGAAGACGAAATAGAACCGTACAAAGGCCAGTACCGCTATCCATTTCATTTTGTTTATGGCAAAGAAATAGCTGCCATTACCCAGGTGCGTATCAGCAATGTGCCGCTGCGCCTCAATGACGATGCATTGCCCATGCCTTTCAGCGCCAGCAAGCGCACCACAAGCGAGGTGCTGCCAGATGTTATGGAACAGGGGAGCATATGGATGGCACCCCTTTATAAAGACCAGGATCAGGCAAGCGATCCTCATTTCGACGAGGAGAAATATATGTACGAACATGCTAAGGACCTATCGAAACAGGGGGCATCAGGCGTAGTGTTCTTCGATGCGTTTGGGGGCAAATACACACCAACTTTTAACAAGCATTCGGAGTATGACCCGCTGACCATACCGGTGGTGTATCTATCTAATGCTGCTTACCAAAAGTATATCCTCAACTCAGATAATCTTAAGACGGGCATACCAATTGACCTGAATATTTCTATAAACAAAGCCGAGCGCACTGGCAGCAATATTGCGGCTTATGTGGACAATGGCGCACCTTACACCGTGATAGTAGGCGCCCATTACGATCACCTGGGTTATGGCGAGGATGAGAACAGCCTGTTTGCCAATGCGGTAAAAGAGCATAAGATACACCATGGCGCCGATGATAACGCCAGTGGCACGGCGGCCCTGCTGGAAGTGGCCAAATGGGTGAAGCATAACAAAAAGAAACTGCACCACTACAATTACCTGTTCATTAACTTCTCTGGCGAGGAACTGGGCCTGTATGGCTCCAAAGCGTTTGTGAAAGACCAGGGTATAGACAGCGCGCACATAGCCTACATGATAAATATGGACATGATAGGCCGACTCAACGACAGCACGCACTACCTGGAGCTTGGCGGCGTGGGCACATCCCCCGCATGGGAGCAGGTGGTGGAAATGAGCGGTGATGATTTTAAACTCAGCCTTGACAGTTCGGGTGTGGGGCCGTCAGACCATACCAGCTTTTATAATGTGGGCATACCGGTATTGTTTTACTTCACCGGTACTCACAAAGACTATCACAAACCAAGCGACACAGCAGGGGCCATAAACTACCCAGGCGAGGCCCTTGTGATAAAGAACGTGGACAAGGTGCTGGCGAAAATGGATAAGGATAATGCAAAGCCGGTATTCACGGCCACCAAGCAAAAATCAATGGGTAAGTCGTCTTTTAAAGTAACCCTGGGAATAATGCCCGATTATACTTTTCAGGAAGGCGGCGTGCGGGTGGATGGAGTGAGCGACAACCGCCCGGCCATGAAAGCTGGGATCAAGCAGGGAGACATAATTACCCAGCTTGGCGACATAAAAGTAAATGGGATGCAAACCTATATGGAAGCCTTAGGTAAATTTGTGCCCGGCGACAAAACAAAGGTTACCGTAACCCGCGATGGCAAGGAACTGACCATGCCGATAGAGCTGAATAAGTGAGTAAAAACTAGATTAGATACAAAATGTAGTCAGCCAGCACTTCTTACTGCTTGATAATTTTGAAAAAATTTATCCCGGCCTGATCTCTGATTTTTAATAAATAAAGTCCGGGAGGTTGACCTGTCAAGTCAATGGTTTCTTTTAACGAGAACTTTTTCTTTATTGAAAGAACATTTACGCCAAGAAGGCTATAGAGGTCTAATGATTCTGCCATTTCAAGCCCGTAAATATTGACTTTATCTGAGACAGGGTTGGGGAATATCTCGATGTTTTTGTTTGCAATTATATTTTTTATGCCTACATAAGGAACTGGTAACCCAGTAGATGTTGTTGCATAGTTAAACGAAGAATCGCTTGGATAGCAAGTATTAGTAGGCGTTATGTGAAAATTAAAATTTAATGCACCCAAAGGATCAAAGTACATGCATATCGCAGTATCCACAATTGTAATGCTGATAGAGCTATCCGGGGGCAAGTTGCTGAGCAAAAAAGTCATTAAAGAATCCACCGAGTTATAACTAACCCAGGGAATGGAACTATACAAAGGAACAATGACAAAACCTGGATAGTGAATAGTTAGAATGGTGTTTCGCGCGGTGTCTCTACCCCCATTGCAAACGGTTAATGTAGTTCGTTGCAATGAATCGCAAGCTTCAAACGAATAGCTGATGACCGACGAAAAATACAAGAATGAGCAAGACGAGAATTTGTTTGGAAAATTTGTTCCCGTATCTACTTGTCCAGCAGATGTGAAGGTAATCGAATAGCCGCTAACCGGACAAATTTGCGTATCAATAGTGATTTCACTTGTAGGTATGATTTCATGTACATAGTAGATACCAGTATCTACCTTCAACGAGTAATTGCCTTCAGAATCGGAAACGGTATAAAACGGACCAGGTTCTGCAATGATACCAAAACCGTTTAATCCAGGTTTTGCGTTTTTTACGCACGTGAAGTTTGTATCGTTAAATACATTCCCTTTGATAGTATTGTATGCCGAGGGCTCATAATCAGAATCGCATATTATAGAAACGAAACTTCCTTGATTTAACAGAGAGTTGCTACCCAATTTCGTCAATGGAAAAGGATCATATGGAAGTTGTCCAGAAAGTTGGACTACTCCTTTATCAGCATTTGCTGAAAATAATATTCCTGATTGTACGTGAAAGGGCTGAGTATTCCACATGAAATTACCAGTAGCAGTATCCGTTTTGAATATTATTTCGTTTTCTCCAAGTGAAGTGATTGTATTGCCCATGTAGCTAAAAGTATCCGTAAAATGTGCCCTCAAGTAATTTCCGTTTTTGTTGCTACATATTGAGGCAAGAAGGCAGTCGTGGCTTTTTGCATGGTTGCTCCATATTTGGTTCCCATTTGTTCCGTACTTAGTGTAGTATCCCTCAACGTAATCCCCTCCAACAACATAAATACTGTTGGAATCAATGCATGCGTCATAGCAAGGTTGTCTGACACTATCTGTTATTTTAGCCCATAAATAGTTTCCATGTTCATCATATTTTGAAATGAAAGGAATACAGGAAGAATAAGGGATACCGGAATTTAGCGTATCTGTTCCATTAAAAACGCAGTAAAAACCATTAAGATACCCACAAACAAATACATTATCGGCTCCATCAGTAAGTATTTTTACGGGGTAGGCTCCACAGTCGAAACAGACTAACGGTTGTATTTGTTTAGCCCATACAGTAGTATTTGTGATAGGGTTCAGCTTTGCAAAAAATAACTGGCCATTAGAGCCATTTAAAGGAATCCCGTCCAATGTATAAGTGCCCGGAGAATAACCATAAATATACAAACTGTCATTCTTGTCGCAGGTTAGTAAATTGATTATAATGTTGTACTCTCCCGAACCGCCGGAATAATAATTGTTGAATATTTTTGCCCAATAAATCGCACCTGAGGTATCAGATTTCATTATGAAGTATGACATAATACCCATATCCCCGTGAATTGTTGTTGAACCAAAAGTTATATCCCCCTCAAATTCTCCGGTAATGTAAATATGATTAGAGTTATCAATACACATACTATGTATTAGCACATCGCCTGTTCCTGTACTCTGGGATACACGAATTAGGTTTCCACTCGGATCATACTTGGCTATATAGGATGTCCAGCCACTGGTACCACTATAATAAATGGTATTGTTGAATATGGCAGAATCAAGGTAATGCCCACAAGCATAACTGTTTCCATAATTATCCAATACGGATGCATCAATAGTGGTATTCTGGGCTTCTTTTGCCCAAACAAATTTTTGAGCTTGTACAGTTAAGTTGGATACGAATACAATTATGAGTGCCAGAAAATGTATGAGTGCCTTCATATGAGACCATGTTATCGTAAATGTAACATAGTTTTTTTAATTTCAATAATCTTTATCTTTTTGGAAGGTAGGATATAATGAGTAAGCGCATAAAAAAGCAAACCATCCGGAAGCCGGATGGTTTGCTTTTTTAATACAATGCAAAGAAAAGAATTACTTAGTCTTAGTCTTTTCAGTTGTTTTAGTAGTAGTCTTAGTTTCTGTAGTTGAAGCCGGAGCTGCTGCTGGCTTAGCAGTATCTGCTGGCTTAGCTGCACCTGCATTCATCGTGTCAACCGGAGCTGCAGGAGGAGGTGTAGTTGTAGTAGTTGTAGTAGCGCTGCTGCTTGCAGAAGAATCAACTTTCGGAGCATCACCGCTGCCGCTGCCGCAAGAAACTACAAAAAGGCTCATTGAAAGAGCAACGATGGATAATTTTACAAATTTCATAATCTTGTTTTTTTAGATGGTTATACAGGTTAATACCCTAAAGCGAAATAGGTAACCCAACCGCCGGAAATATTTATTAGAATTTATTTTTCTGGTGTAGGTTAGTTATAGTTTCATTAACACATGCGTTACGAGCAATATGTATAAAATAACAAACCATCCCTTTCGAGATGGTTTGTTTAATATTACTTGTATGAAAAAAATTACTTAGTCTTGGTCTTTTCAGTTGTTTTAGTAGTAGTCTTAGTTTCAGTAGCTGGGGCAGCAGCAGGAGCAGCAGCTTTAGCAGTATCCTTTGCTGGACCGGCAGTTGTTGTGTCTGGTGAAGCTGGAGGCGGAGTAGCTGGAGCTGTAGTAGCTGGAGCCATAGCTGCAGAATCAACCTTTGGAGCATCGCCGCTACCGCTACCGCATGAAGCAACAAAAAGACCTAATGAAAGAGCGAGTACGCTTAACTTTACAAATTTCATAACTTTGTTTTTTTAGATGGTTATGCAGGTTTATACCCGAAAGAAAAAAAGGTAACCCGATATTTGTAAAAGTTTTTTGAAAAATGTTTTACGAAATATAAATTTATCTAAAGCAAATATTATTTCACGCGTAAAATATTTATCAACTTTTTACAGATCCTGCATCAGTATTGTTGAGAGTGTACCATCGGTGTCGTTAGCTTTACCTGTAATTGGTAACGCAGCGAGAAAGATCATTTTTTAAAGGCGATATTCCCGTTATTGGCATTTTTTTTATTTTAACTGTAATCCTTAACTTTGATAAAAAAAGACAATGAGCGCTCTCGAATTGAAAGCATATGATATTCTTAAAAATAAACTTGGGGAGCAAGAGGCATCTACTATACTGGAATTCATAGAAGAAAAGTCTGAACAAAAAATCAATCAAAAAAAAGATATTTTTCTTACCAAGGATGATAAAGTGGATTTAATAAAGTGGATGGTAGGATTCTGGATTGCGCAAATGGCAGCAATTATCGGGTTATACATTAAGTCTCATTGATCATCGCTTTGTTCCAGTTTCTTTATGTAATATAGCTTTCAAAATAATAAAATGGAGCAAGTAGCAATTTCTCATGGCAGTAAAAATACGGTTCTCGTTTTGGATGGCAACCATTTGAGATTAGCTTATTCCGTTTATATTATCCAACTGGTAAATGGAAATGAATCATATTTTTATGTAGGCCAAACGGGAGATAGCCATTTTATTACTGCTCGCTCCCCTTTGGGAAGAATTGGGGGACATTTACAGGCTAGAAATCGCTCAAAACAAAATCAGTTATACAGATACATTGCCGAAGTCATTCTCAAGTATCCAGCACGGGATAAATATTCTGATTATACGATTGCCGAAAAGGCTGCGATTAATGATTTTCTTTCCCGCAGCACGGTAAATATGTACAGCTATCCAGTCATTGATTTTGACTATCACGCCAGTAAGGAAGAACACCAAATACAAAGGCAAAAGGTGTTGGAATTTGAAAAAGAAGTCATAAACTTATTTAAAGAAGGTAAGAAACACCTCATCAACAAATCGTCCCCCTAAAAATTCTTTAGGCTACAAATCGCTTTTCCGAGACACTCTATCAGAAATACGATCGGTTTTTAGCATTTAACAAACACTCCGCTCTACATACCTCAAACAGTAGGTCCACCTGTTCCTTAGTATTAAATGTATGCAGGCACACCCTTAGCCGTTCTGCCCCAGCAGGTACAGTAGGGTGTAGTATGGGGCTCACCTGTAGCCCGGCTTCCTGTAGTTTTGTTGCAAGCCTTTTGCTCCTTTCATTGTTGCCGGTTACCAATGCCTGTATGGGGCTGTGGCTGTCCTTCCAGCCTGTCATTCCTGTTTCTTTAATGCGCGTTCTGAAATACGCAATCAGGTCGTGCAGTGGCTGGTTAGTGAAGGTGTCGCCGGCCAGGTATTGGTAAGCCGCAGATATAGCCTGTAACGAATGGCCCGGCAATGCCGTAGTGTAAATAAATGGCCTTGCGAAGTTGATAAGGTATTGCTTTAATAGTGCGCTCCCTACCACCGCAGCCCCGTGGCAGCCCAGCGCCTTACCAAAAGTATGCACCCGCGCAAATACCTTATCCTGCAAGCCAAGCGCGGCAACCAGCCCGGCTCCCCCTGGCCCGAAAACGCCTGTGGCATGGGCTTCATCCACCACTAATTGCGCACCATATTCCTTGCATAGCCTGACCATGTCCGCAAGCGGCGTCATATCGCCATCCATGGAGTAAACAGATTCTGCAACAACTATAATGGGCGGGGTAGGGTGGGTGTTTTCGTTATACTTTTTTAATTTTTCTTCCAGGTCGTTTACATCATTGTGCCTGAATTTGTACTTGCCGCTGCACTGGCTCAGCCTTATGCCGTCTATAATGCTGGCGTGGCATAGCTCGTCTGACAGGATGATAGTATGCCTGCTGGCAATGCTGGCAAGCAATCCCATATTGGCGTCATACCCCGAATTGAATAATAAGGCAGCTTCAGCTTTATGAAAGGCAGCAATTGTTTGCTCCAGGTCTTCTGCCATCCCGCTGTTGCCCGATAGAAGCCTTGACCCAGTAGAGCCGGTAGCTCCATTAGCCGGTTGGCGCATCGCGGCTGCAAGTGCGCCTGTTGTTACCAGCCCCAGATAATCATTTGAATAAAAATCACCTTCGGCTCTTTGAGTGGTCAACCGGCGCAGGTTTCCGGCGGCAGTCCGCTCATTTAGCTTATTTGCCAGGTATTGCTCAACATGGTTCATGCTGCATAGCTTTCTCCTGTTTCTTCGGGTAGCCGTCTGCGAATGCTGCTTTTGGTTTCAGCCCCAGTATGCCGAACATTTCCATATCGGCATTGTATTCGGGATTTGGTGTGGTGAGCAGCTTATCCCCGGCAAAAATAGAGTTGGCCCCTGCCATAAAACACATGGCCTGCTCTGCAATGGAAAGCTCCAGCCTGCCAGCCGATAACCGCACGGCAGATTCCGGCATCACTATACGGGCTGTGGCTATCATGCGCACCAGGTCGTCAAAAGGCACGCGGTCATTGTCGGCGAGGGGCGTGCCTGCCACCGGCACCAGCACATTTATAGGCACCGATTCGGGGTGCTGTGGCAGATTGGCCAGCGTGAGCAGCATACCTATGCGGTCGGCATTGGTTTCTCCAAGCCCTATAATGCCGCCGCTGCATACCGAGATGCCTGCTTTTCGCACGTTCGATAATGTGTTCAGGCGGTCGCCATAAGTGCGGGTAGTTATTACCTCGCTATAATGCTCTTCAGATGTATCTATGTTGTGGTTGTAGGCATACAGGCCCGCCTCTGCCAGCCGTTCGGCCTGGTGAGGGGTAAGCATACCCAGGGTGCAGCACACCTCCATGTCTAAGCCATTTACGGCCTTCACCATATCTATTACCCGGTCAAAGTCGCTATTGTCCCGCACCTCGCGCCATGCAGCGCCCATGCAGAACCTGGATGCCCCGCCTGCTTTCGCGTTCTCTGCGGCCTGCACCACCTCCTCCGTTTTCATCAGCGCATGTACCTTCACGCTGGTATGGTATCTTGCTGCCTGTGGGCAATATGCGCAATCCTCAGAACAGCCGCCGGTCTTTATAGAAAGCAAACTGCTTATCTGCACTTCTCCAAAAATATGTGTGCGCCGGTGCACATCGGCAGCATCCAGCACCAATGAAAGCAACGGACGCTCATACACACTACTTATCTCTTCCTTTGTCCAGTTATGGCGTACCCCGTTTCCGGAAACTAAGCTGTTACTCATTAGTCATCTAATTTAAAAGGCGAAACTATTGGATTTTCGGCAGGATATAAAATTTTTGGGGTCCCAAATGACTTTCAACACCGCTCTACGTGCATAAAAAAAGAGTCTGTGTGAAACAGCCCCTTTTTAAGATCGCTAAATGAAAGTTTACTTCTTTCCGCCGTTGCAGTTTTTATCTAACTATACTTCTCGCCGCATAAGTTTGTGCAATGATAAACGGGCAAGCCCGATAGGGCTTAAATGATGAATAGCCACCGGTGAAACCGGTGGGAAAATAGATGTGGTCATTGAACCCCGGCGGGGTTCAACTGGTATAACCCTGAAGACTCCGGGTTGCACCCGGAGCTATTCACATTAAAGCCTTCCAGGCTTTTTAAATTCAATGCACATTTTTATCCGGCGTATAGTATAACATGAAATTTTAGCAGTATAAGCAAGCTACCCACGATGGCCAGGAATTGCACTACACCAACAATGTAGGAATTACGGTTAAGCCTCACTTCCATGTCGTGCATCTCATTTCTTACTGAGGCGATTTCCTTAGTCAGTTCTCCTTTAGTAGCAAACAGTTCTTCTTTGGTAGCAAAAACTGATAATTTGTCCGTAAGTGACGCTGGCGAAATAAATACTACCATATGACGAAGTTGTTTTTCGTTTATGCGAGGCACAAAATCCGCGAATAGTGAGCTATTTATCCCGATTAGTCCCGATAGCCATCGGGAGGATTGGGAAGAAGCAGAAATGGAAAAGAACAAGTCAGATGGTGGTATTTATTTTGTCATCGTCACTAAGCATATTTACAAAGATAAAAAATGAAATATCATTAACTTTTGCAAAAAAACTACTCCTTCACAAACCGCCTCACCTCCGATTCATTTATCCTAACGAAGTACACGCCTGCCGATAAATAGGATATATCCATCTGCACCGGTTCCTTGTTGTAATTGTGTGTAAAGACAGTTTGGCCCAGCGGGTTGGTGATGGAAACAAATGTTATCTTACCTGGTGAAGCTATAGTTATCTCGTTCGTTGCCGGATTGGGGTATAGATTTATTTCCGAAGTGTGGTGCAATGACGTAATCCCTTCGGTTGCACTTGGGTATTTAGCTACATACGGATAGCCGGCTGCATCCTTAAAATCCCCGGCAGCATAAATGTTACCGGCAACGTCTGAGCAAACGGAAAATATCCAGTCATTTGCATTGAGTGCGCTGCTACCCGTACCCAACTCGCTCCAGGTGCTACCGTTCCACTTGGCCACATATTCGTGTCCACTTAAAAAAGATACGCTGTCGGTAAAAAATCCGGTAGCATATAAATTACCTACGTTATCCCAACACATGGAAGTTATCAGGTCGTTTGCGCTCAATATTCCAGCCCCTGTTCCTAACTCGCTCCACATGCTGCCATCCCATTTTGCCACATAATATCCGTTGGCATCCGCAAACTTACCCGCAGCGTATATATTCCCGGCAGGATCCCCGGTAATAGAATAAATATAATACTCTCCATAACCATGACAAATTCCCGGGCCTAATTCACTCCACGAGGCGCCGTCCCATTTGGCCACATAAATATTTCCTATGGTGTCCACAGCCCCGTCGGTAAAGCCGCCTCCGGCATATAAATTTCCTGCCGCATCTGTGTAGATGACGTCAATTTCACTGTTCCCTTTTAGCGAACTTGTACCTGTCCCTAATTCCGTCCATGAAGTGCCATCCCATTTTGCCACATAAGTATGACCTGTAGAATTCTCGAACACGCCTGCTGCATAAAGATTGCCTGACCTGTCCATACAAAGAGTAAGAACTTCTGCATTTAAGACTAAGGCACCTGTGCCGCTGCCAACATCACTCCAGGAAGTTCCATCCCACTTCATAACGGTATGTATCGGAGGTGTCCCCGGCGTACTATAGGGTGCCCCACCCACATAAATATTTCCGGCTGAATCTGCAACCATTGTTGCAATCTCCCCAAATAAACTCACGGGGGAAGTGGAGCCGGAACCCAATTCCATCCACGATGTACCATTCCACTTGACTACATATAATGCTGTATCCAATCCCCCTGCCGCATAAACGTTCCCAAACCGATCTATACAGGTGGTAGAAATATCTGCGTTAGGATGTAAAGCCGCAGTGCCAGTACCTAATTCCGACCATCCCTGCGCATACGAAGGAATATAAGCGCCCATAAAACAGAAAATGAGAAACAAGATATTCTTCATAAACCAGGTTTGTTTTATAGAAGGAAGGCAAATATTATGCCAAACTCAATATGCTAACCGCATAAAAAAAGAGACTGTGTGAAACAGTCTCTTTTTTAAGATCGCTAAACGAATTTTTACTTCTTTTTAGCGGCTGCCTTTTTCGGGCCAGCATTCTTTTTAGCTGCGGCTTTTGGAGCTGCGGCTTTCTTCGGAGCTGCCTTTTTCGGAGCAGCTGCTTTTTTTGCAGGCGCTGCTTTCTTAGCAGGCGCTGCCTTCTTTGCTGGAGCAGCTTTTTTTGGAGCTGCTTTCTTTGGTGCAGGTGCTGCTTTCTTAGCAGGAGCTGCCTTCTTTGCTGTTGCCATAACTGTGAATTTAAGGGTTAAACAAAAATCTTTATGGCAAAATCGCCGTGGGGGTTAGGCCTCGGCGATTGCGGTATTAACTGTCTTTACTGATATTAATGTCTTGGTACGTGTTTTACGGTATTCTACAAGTCCATCGGCAAGGGCGAAGATCGTAAAATCTTTTCCCAGTCCCACGTTGTCTCCCGGATGATATACCGTGCCGCGCTGGCGAACGATGATATTTCCTGATATCGCTGGCTGGCCACCGAATATCTTTACCCCTAATCTTTTGCTATGCGAGTCGCGGCCGTTCCTTACACTGCCTTCCCCTTTTTTATGTGCCATTTTATTCTGTTAATTACTATTTACAAGTTAAAGTTAAGCTATTGCATTTATCTTTATTTTCGTCAGGCTCTGGCGATGACCATTTTTTTTCTGGTAGCCTTTACGACGGTTTTTCTTGAAGATGATAACCTTATCACCCTTCAAATGATCTAAGATCTCAGCCTGTATTTTATTAGCGCTTTTGCCAACAGTTATGTTGCCGCCATCACTTACCATAAGGATATCTGAAAGTTCTATTTTGTCTCCGGCATTGCCGCTGAGGCGATGTACAAACAATTCATCATTCTGTTTTACCTTGAATTGTTGACCTGCTATTGTTACTATTGCAAACATGATTTACTGGATGATTTACTGAAAATATTTTCGCAAAGATAATACAGTTTTTTATTTTAAACAATAAAATTCGTTATTGTTTAAAATTTTTTTTCTAGACATTGTTTGCAATCCTGAACCGTTCACAATATACCCTTATAAGAAGTATAGCATTGGTGGCCGGAAGTACCCAGAACACCCGATTTTGGAAACGGCTTGCAACCGTTGAGAAGGTTGACGTGACAAAGGCATTAACAACTAAAAAAAGAATGATAAAACCATAAATAAATGCCAGGTCTTTATTGATCACATCTGGATGCAATAATATCCAGATCGAGGATAGCACAAAAAAAAGAAAATAAAAATAACTAAAAACAGAAGCTGAAATTCCTCCGTTATTTTGTTCAGAAGATAGATATTCGCTCAGTTCAACGGGGTAATGCAAACCAATGCTGAACCCCGGGCTGCTGCCTTTGGCATCGCCCACCTGCATATTGCCGGGATTTATGAGGCATAGTTCTCTCAATGTGCCTATTGCTGATTTTTGAATGAATCGTGCCAGGTATTTCGGAGTAGTAAGTATATCGCGGATTATCGCAGTATATTCTGTAGCGCTGCTATCCCAGCCCCCGGTTTTTTGAAAAGGGCCATTACTGCTCCACATGAATTCCCATGATCGTAATGGTAATTGGTCTTTGTATTGGCACAGGGCATAATTTTTTTTACTGCAATTATTGTCAAGGTATATTTTCAAAATGCCGGTCTCTGCTAACCTGCCCATCATAAAAACATGCCCGGTTCGTGAGTAAGCAAAGCCTCGTCCGTTTAGCGAATTTGTACTGCATATAACTAACCAGCTAAACCCGGAAATGATAAGCAGGAAAATGCTCCGTTTAATAAGTGGTTTGTATTTTTTTGCTAAAGACCAAATCAGCAATAACACTGAAAATAAACCAACGATAACAGCATGGGCATTATGAACAATAATTGCAACAAAAATTATGCTCATGTAGATAATTGCTGATTTCGTTTTATGAGTACCCCCCGACAGGTACAAAATGATGGCTAATAGAAGTATAGGCGCAAAAATATCGGGCATGAGGAAACACGTGACCCAAGGCAATGCAGTGAACGATATAATAGTTATGATCGTTGCAAATGCGGTATTGAACTGCGCAATGTCGTTTTGAATGAGTTTAATATACTTCAGGATGAGGTAGGACAAAATAAGGCACTGTGCAAAGATGGTCAACCATAAAGAGGTCCTGAAATTTGTATAGCGCATAAACCAGCCGTAAAAAGGGGTACGGTCTATTGAGTAAATTTTGTTGAGGCCGCCCGCAATGTAAGCTCCGGTATCGTTTTCAGTAAGGGGGAATCCGTTTGATAGCCCGACAACCATCATAGACAGCGATGAAACAATCAGCAACAAAAGGAATTGTTTCTGTTTCATAAAGGAGTAAAATATTTATTAATGCACAATATCGCGAAATAATACTACAATAATAAACAGGCGCTTAATAAATACTAACTTTGGAATCGAATAACCATTGAATGAAGATAAAATCCTTTCTTGCCAAGCCATACGCTTCCATTATTTATTCAAAGGTGCGCAAGGCAATGGCTACTGCGGTAGCCGACCAGCAGGCTGTTTTGCAGCAGTTGGTGAAGTATGGTGGCCGCACCATTTTCGGGAAAGAACACAACCTCCAGCAGGTGAAAACCTACGAGGATTTTAAGAAGGCAATACCCATTCGCGACTACGAAGCATTTGTTCCCTACATTGATAAAATAAAAAGCGGTGAGCAAAATGTGCTGTGGAAAGGCAAGCCCATTTACTTCGCAAAAACATCGGGTACTACAAGTGGTACAAAATATATCCCGATCACAAAGGACTCAATACCCAACCACATTAATGGTGCGCGCGATGCATTGCTTTGCTACATGGCCTCGACTGGTAACACCGCTTTTGCCGATGGCAAAATGATCTTTCTTTCCGGCTCGCCGGAACTGGAGAGAGTGGGGGGCATACCCACCGGCAGGCTTAGTGGCATTGTGAACCACTTCATACCCCGCTACCTGCGCGGCAACCAGCTACCCTCATACGAAACCAATTGCATTGAAGACTGGGAAACAAAGCTGGATAAGATAGTGAACGAGACCATGAACGAAAACATGACGCTCATCAGTGGCATACCGCCGTGGATGCAAATGTATTTCGACTGGCTGAGTACCCGCAACGAAGGAAAGAAAATAAAAGAGCTATTTCCCGGCCTGCAGGTGATTGTGCATGGTGGTGTAAATTTTGAGCCTTACAAAGCAAAACTTATGGATAGCCTTGCGGGCGAGGTGGACATGATAGAGACCTTCCCCGCGTCAGAGGGCTTCTTCGCATTCCAGGACACGCAAAATACGGAAGGGTTATTGCTGAACACAAATGCCGGTATATTCTATGAATTTGTACCGGCCAATGAAATTGGGAACGAGCAGCCCACAAGGCTCTCGCTGGGGGATGTGAAAGTTGGCGAGAATTATGCATTGGTCATAAGCACTAATGCAGGCCTATGGGCGTATAATATTGGCGACACAGTTCGCTTCGTTAGCACAGACCCATACAGGCTCGTGGTCACAGGCCGCACCAAGCATTACATATCCGCTTTCGGTGAGCACGTGATAGGCGAGGAAGTGGAATATGCCATGCTACATGCATCCCGCGATTTTAACACGCACATCATTGAGTTCACCATAGCGCCGGCCATACAGGTAAGCGAGGGGCTTCCCTACCACGAATGGTTTGTAGAATTTGAAACGCCCCCTGCAGATATGGATGCTTTTGCAAAGGCAGTAAATAATTACCTCGCAGAGAAGAACATTTATTACAACGATCTTATGACGGGGCATATTTTGCAGACCCTGAAGATAAGAACGATGAAGAAGAACGCCTTCATAGAATACATGAAGTCCATAGGCCGCCTGGGTGGGCAGAACAAAGTACCGCGCCTCGGTAATGACCGCAAAATTGCTGATGCATTGCAGTCCTGGATAGCAGCCAAGTAGAGCATTTTTTTTCGGTCCAGTATAGACCATAACATTTCGACACAATCCTGTGTAGCCCTGAAGGGGCGGGATCTAATAGCGATGGGCATCGCCCATCGAACTTGCGGGGTGCATCTCCCCATGATTTTATCATCACTGCGTATTCAACTGCACAACATCCGGCGCGGTAATGTAGTTGCTGCTATACCTGTAGCGGATATTGGAATTAAGTACAACCTTAAAGCCCCGCATATTGTTTGGCGCTACCGGGAAGAAGTAAGCACGCAGTTCTATTGTCTCAAATACCAGGTTCTCATTTCTTGCACGTACCCCACCACCTACGCTGCTGTATAGGGATGAGTGGGAATAAGGGGCGTTCTCCGGCGTTATCAATGATAGGTCGCCATAAGGGAAGGGCGCAAACTGGAAACCAAGCACTTTGTACTTCAGATAAAATTCTGTTTCCAGTTGCACGCTCAACCTCCGCGACCCATATGCCGAATCGGAAAGAAAACCACGCAGGCCATAATAGTTATTTATTGTTAGCGGCGCATACGTGACCCTGTTGTACAAATGGGTGTAGCTCGTGTTTATGTACTGCCTGATCTTTGTGCTGTTCCAGAAAAATATACGGCTGAATGCTGTAGCGCCTATGAGGAAGCTGCCGTCCTGCACTTTGTTGTTATACAGAAATCCGCCGCTGCGTAAAAACAATTGTATGAAGTCGCCCCTGCCGCTTGCAATGTACTCCGATACATTTAGGCCCGCATACGGGCGCTCCAAGTTTATTTGTTTGTGCCACCCTGCAGTTACCGCAATGTTATATCCATATGGCAGATCCTCTGTAGTACCGAAACCATAAATGTATTGTGTCTTGTAATAGTCTTGTCTGAAGAAAGTGAACTGCGCAAGCACCGCCTGGCTGCTGTTGTATATAGGATCGAAACGGTTGCCTACCTGCGCCGGTAATTCTAAGAAATTCCGGTTGTAATACCGGAACGACAGAAACCGCCTGTCGCGGATGGTGTTGTTTGTGGCCGTCAGTTTATTGATGCCTATGTTATACCCTGCCCACGCATCAAACAGGTTATACTTATAGCGGTTAAGAATGCTGTCGGGCGAATGATACACATCATACGCTTCATTGTGGCTGATCATTAACCCACCTGCAAACCTTGAGTAGGGAGATACCAATTGCCTGGTAATATTGATGTATTCTGTTGTTTCTTCCTCGTGCGTATAAGAGCTTATGTTCATAACGCTGTAGCCCACTGTTGCATCGGCAAAAGAATGTAGCACATTCTCCTTTTTGTATAGACCGCCGTATGCAAAATTCGGGTTGCGGGTATAATCATACAAAGTGGTTGCCTCCAGCCGCTGCCCCATACCGCCAAAGTTGGCGTCATAAAGGTCGGTGGTTATGTGGTTTAGCCCATTAGACGCCCCGCCGCCGCCTATGCTGAAGAGGTCTTTGGTGTAAACGGTTATGTCCACGGAGTCCGGGTTGTCGGTTAGTGTATCTATCACTAAGCGTGCATCGTGTATGTAGTCGAGGGAACGGATGTAACGTTCATTATCTGCCAGCTTAAAGGCGTTCAGTGGCCTGTTTTCTTCTATGAACAGGTTGTCGCGTATCACGAATTTGCGCGTACTCTTATGCAGCCGGTTCCCTATTTTTGCAGCCTTGCTCTTATCCAGTTGACTGGTGTCTTTAAAAGAGCGGTCGAAGTTTACAGGCTCCACATAAATGTGGCGAATTATTTTTCCCTGGTAAGGCATGTAGGGGTCTTCGCTCTTACCATTCAGGTAGCTATCATCGGGACCCGCATCTGGCGTTTTCTTTACAGAATTTACCGCCTGCTGAAAAATATTATTTACAAACTTATTGTTGGAGAAATGAACTTTACTGAAGTTGATGCTGTCTATACGGCTCAATATCTGCCCTTGTACGGCGCAGGGAACCAGCAGCCGCAAAAACACAATGGTTAATATGAATGCCCTTGTACGCAACAATCCGTGCTTTTTAGACAATTATAGCATAAAAGGGATTAACCTATGCAATATTTATTTTAAAAGACAACAAAAACCGTGCTAGCAGAGGGCATAGAACAAGGATATGCCGGTTGGCCATGCGTACAACCTAATGCGATAATAAACTATAGTTTTACAAACCTGTGTAAGCTATAAGTGCTTCCAGATATTAACTGAACAATATACAAACCTGGCGCAGTAATACCAGATTGGTATTGATGGGCACCGCTGGCTTGAAACTCATTGTTCGCGAATTGCTCCACCTTTCTGCCGGTAGCATCAAAGACAGCAATACTTACCGTTTCTGCCGAAGGAAGATTGTACGAGATCGTTGGGTTATTTAGCGCGGGGTTCGGATAAACAGATAAACCGGTAGCGCTACCCGTTACGATCTGTACACCGTTTACAGCAGCGGTGGTAACTGTGTCATTGGTGGCGGCAAACAAACTTGGGCTTCCGGAGCAGATGGTCTGCACCCCAAATTCATACTCAGAGGCGGCGGAGAGGCCGCTAATGGTTGTGGAGTTAGCGGTTGCAGTTGCACTGGTCCAGCTTGAAGTGGCTACAAGCCTGTATTGCACTTTATAGCCCACTGCCCCAACTACTGCGTTCCAGGATAAACGCACCGATGTGGGTGTAACTGCGGAGTCGGTCAATCCTGTTGGAGTGCCACACGTGGTAGTGGCTGGGTTCTCGTATATTGTTACGTGGGGTGCAGCATTAGGATGGTCTCCCGAGCTGCCGCCGTCGCGGTTTACCGCATTGAGCATCGCAAAGAAGGTCACGCTATCACTTGCCGGTGGGGGAGCAGTCCAGTAAAATGAGATGGAGTATTTATTGCTGCCGGTAGCAGTGGGTGATAATACCAGGCTATGCTCCACAACGGTTGTTGCTCCGCAAGGGTAAGTATGGATGCTTCCGGTCAATGTCGATGGTATTACAAATGTTCCGGCCTGGGTATGGTTGCCGAGAACAGCCGATGCCTGGAAGCCAAAGCCAGGTAAAGCAGTGGTAACAGCAGTGGCATCGCCGGTTAAAGTAACAAGGTAAGTTTGTAGCGCGTTGTAGGTCGTTATCGGTAACGTTGTTGCAGTATCAGTAACCTGCAATTGTACTACGTTGAGCGAGCTATTGCCTCCATGGCAACTGCTCGTTTGGCAGTGTCCTGCACTGCCGCTGGGGCTGCCTGTAACATTGCCGTGGCCATGATGAGCTGCGCCATCAATATCACTGGAAAGGGCAATATAAAGCATTGCCAAAATAACCGTAAAAATAATTCCTTTCTTTTTCATGTAATTGCCTGACTACACGTTTATTGTAACGTCAAATCGGGCGCAAGTAACATTGTAATTGGTTACCCAAAAAGAAAAGAAGGTTATGGATATATTAATTATCGAAGTACAATGACCCTTAAAAAAAATAAAACACCCGCACACCGAAATAAACCGGCTGATAACTAAGCGGTATATCTTTCACAACATAGTTGATATTGTAAGTGATTTTGGCATCCGGCTCATAAAAGTTAATCAAGGTAGGCTCCACGAGCAGTTGGGCCCGGAGGTGTTTCCTGATGTTCCAGGTAACGCCAAGAGAAATGAATGGGATTACGCCCCGGCTATTATCTGCTACCTGTTTGGTGGCGCTATCCACGCTGCTATAAAATGTGCCGGTCGAGTTAGTGCTTGTTGATGTTTCTACCGCCTGCCCAATATTTACCAGCGCCCCTATGCCTATGCTGTATTTTATGTTGTCCCACTTACTCCTGATAAGTACCGACGGGTTGATGTTTAGAAAATACAGCCCTGTTCTTATTTCACTCCCCGGCTCGGTGCGGAACGATCTTTTATCATCGGTTATGCCAATTGTTTGCACAAACGACATGGTGTTTTCATCAGCGCCATTCACCTGCAGCACAAAATCTATACCGGTAGCGCCAAGTACAGAACTCTTTGCTTTAGGATCGGGGGTAGTGTTCACTTTCAAAAATATCGGAGCAGAAAAACCTGCCTCCAGCACGGGTGCCTGCCCATAGCAACACACAGAAACAGAGCAGGATAACACAAGAAGGGATTTGAACATTAAGTGGTATAAAAGGATTTGTTTCACCACTAACGGGGAATAGGCTGGTTTGTTGTGGGGTTATTGTGAAAATCCTGAAGGGATTTAACGTTTATAGAAAAGCAGTTTCTCTAACACCGATGCTGAAGGCATCGTACTACTCCACACAATAGGCCCTGCGTATTGTTTAGTTCGATACATTCGGCATCGGGTACTCATTTTGTATTGATTTTTCTATAAACGTTGGATGCCTTCAGCATCGTCCGGCAATGATTTTCTTTAAATAAACGACAGTGACCTAAAATTGGGAGCAACAAAAAAAATAAAATCGCCGTGTAATTTACCATGCACCCGACGGTTACACACCCCGCACAAACACTATCCTAAAAGTATGCACCCCATCTGAATACTCATAAGAAACGGGATAGCCCGCCACATCGCATATCTGCTTCACTATAGATAGCCCCAGCCCATTGCCCTCTTCCGTCACCCCATCACGATAAAACCGTTTGAATAATTTAGAACTGTCTAATTGCTGGTGGTCAGATGTATTGGATACCGACAATACATTATCTGCCAGCACTATCTCCACGCGCCCGCCCGGCTTATTGTATCTTATGGCATTGTTGTACAAATTGCTCACAATAATTTCGGCAAGGTGCTGGTGAAATAATATTGTTGTGGGCTGCAGGCTCAGTTTCATGTCCAAGTTAATGGCCTCTGCCATCTCCGTATGCTCATTGCATTTGGCCGCCACTATGCTATCTAAGCTTATTTCTTCGTTTAGCTCAAACTGCCGGTTCTCCACCTTAGTAAGCAACAGCAGCGACTGGTACAATCGCGATAATCTATGCACCGCTTTCTCAATATCCGTTATAGGCGCTGCATTTTTCTCCAACAGCAATTCATTTTGCATCAGTACATCCAGCCTGGTACGTATCACGGCCAGAGGGGTTTGCATCTCATGGGCTGCCTGCCCCGTAAAGTTTTTTAAGGCATCGTAGTCTCGCTTTATCCGTTCCATCATTTCGTTGATGCTCCGGTTCAGCAACGAAAATTCATCAACGTCCACTTGTGCCAGTCTCAGTGCATCCTGGTCGGCAAGATGGTACTTCTGCACCTTACCTATGGTATCGTAAAATGGCTGCCACAATCTTCTTATCACTATCCTGTTTATGATGTAGCCCATCAGCAGTATCACCGCTATCATGGCCACTGTAACAGCTATGATCACTTTCAGGAGATCTTCTGTTTCCTCAAGTGGCTTATCCACTTTTACTAAGTAATTCTTTCCTCCGGCAATAATGGTAAATTGTATCTCCCGCAGATATTCTTCTTTGCTTTTACCGCCCCTCACATTCCCGAATGAAACAGGGAGTGTCGCCGCTACCGGTGCATAAGATGTGTACTGGCCCTTGGTGCTGATGATCTCCGGCAGTGCGTTGTGGGCGCTTACATAAATAGTTACCTCCTGCTGCTCCGTCTGCAGGCTTTCATCGAGCTGGTTAATGAGTATGTACCGTAGCAGAAAATAAAATGCGCAGCTACCCACAACAAATGTGAGTACCGTTGCCGTAATATTCAGCCGGTTATATTTATCAAACAGCTTCACCTGGCCGAAAATTTATAGCCCATGCCATACACGCTTTGCAGGTAGTCGGCAGCGCCGGCGTTCAATAATTTTTTGCGCAGGTTTTTGATATGTGCATAAATAAAGTCGTAGTTATCGGCCATGTCCATATCATCGCCCCAAAGATGCTCTGCTATCATATTCTTAGATAGCACCCTGTTCTTGTTTATGATGAGGTACACCAGCAATTCGTATTCTTTTCGTGTAAGCGGCACCCGCTCTTTGTGCACAGATACCGTTTTGGCAGGCATGTCAACGGTTATCTCTTCAAAGGCCAGCAAGTTGCTGCCTTGTATGTTTTTCCGCCGTATTATGGCTGCTATCCTTACGTTCAGTTCTGATAAGTGAAACGGTTTGGTAAGATAGTCATCAGCGCCAAGGCTCAGTCCCTGTATCTTATCGTCCAGCTCGTTTTTGGCCGAGATAATAATTACGCCATCTGTTTTATTGGCGTTCTTTAAGGTCTGTAGTATTTGCAATCCGCTACCGCCCGGCAGCATTATATCCAGCACTATACAATCGTAGTGGTACAGCTCGGCCTTTTCAAGCGCATCGCGATAATTACTTACTGACTCGCAGAGGTATTGCTGCGAAGTGAGATAATCAACCATGCTCTTATTCAGCACCGGCTCATCCTCAACGATCAGTATTTTCATAGTGCAAATTAGTAAAGTTCTTACTTACCCACCACCAGTATCTGGAATGTTCCCGGCACTGTTCCCGGACGTTTCTGCCCGGGTTCTTTCGATGCGTTAAACTCTGCTGTGGGCAGATACACCTTGTGTGTCGTTTCATCTACGGCAATTGTGCGGGCGCCTTTCTTTGTAGGCACATTTTCGATTACAGATAAACCCTCGCCCAATTTTTCCTTTATCACCGTCAGCGTTCCTTCTCCGTTCGAGCTGAAAACTGTTTTATTCCCGGGGTCAAATGCCACGCCATCGCAGCCATCGCCTATAGGCAGCTCCTTCACCACCTTACCATTTTCGGCATCTAATACTACCAGCAGTTTATTGTCGCATCCGGCAAAGAGTCTTTTTTTCCTCACATCAATCGCAAGGCCAGAGGGTGATGTGCCCTTACCTATTGGCCAGTGGTGCGTTATCTCGTATGTTTTTGAGTTTACTACTGCGATCTCATTTTTGTCTTCTATGTTGATGTAGATATTTCCGGCATCATCGGCAACGGCGGTTTCCGGCTTGCCACCGAGGGGAATGGTCTTTACAACTGTATTGTTTGCCGCGTCTATTATGGCAAGGTCTTTGCTGCGGCCATTGCACACGTAAACCTTCTTGCTCTGCGGGTCATACATAATGGCATCAGGGTTTTCTCCCACGCTTATCTGCGCCTGCACGGCATTGGTATTAATATCGAACACCGTAACTGTGTTCATTTTGCCATTGCTGGTAAATCCCTTCATAAAATCAGGAGCAAATGCAATGCCATGCACACCCTGCGTATTTGGTATGACCCCCACCGAATCGCCGGTATTCTTGTTCAGTATATTCACCTGGGTAGCATGAGATACATACACGTTATCGCCCACCGGCGATACCGCTATATAATCCCATCCGCCGCCGCTGGCTATATGGAAAGTCTGCTGCACCTTATAGCCCTGCGCCATGGAGTTATTGCCAGTGGCTACAGCAGCTACCGCTATTGATAAGCAAATGAGTGTTTTCATAGAATAGTTTTTAGCGAACAAAGGTTAGAAATAATTCTGTAGCTATTCTGAATAAAAAGATTCACGAGAAATATCGCTTCCTTTTAATAGGCCCGGTATTCACACCAAGGCTATTAGTTAAAGGATTATCCAAACAAACGTAGTTCGACACCTTCAGCATCACCAGCTTGCTTATTGAGGGGAAAGCCCCTTCACGGGTTTGGGGTTATGGGTTCTGGCTTTTCCTCACATCAATCACTTTCACCTGTAGCTTAATGTTACCGTTATGCTCATTCTCCTCCATGTTATAAACCATATCGAAAGGGCCATCCCTCACCAACTCGTATTTATCGCCCAGGCCAAATCCAATGCCTTCTATTATCGCGCCGTTCTGCTGGTGGGCTACAATCCGCAGGTGCTGCTCCTTCACTACATTCGACTTGCCCTGGTAGTCATACATCTGCCGGGTTATAAATACCGGCTTCATGTTTGCCGGGCCAAAGGGCTCGAATTGTTTTATCAGATTATTCAGCGCCGGCTTCACTAATGAGAGCGGTATCTCGGCATCTATTTCTATTTCGGGTATTTCCTGCTCCGGGGTTATGGTGGCGGCTACTATGCTCTCAAACTTAGCAATAAATTCATCCACCCTGCCTTCCCCCATCGTCAGGCCGGCTGCATAGAAATGTCCGCCATAGTTGTCCAGCAACTCGCGGCACTCATGTATCGCCTCGTATATGTTGAAGCCCGATACCGAGCGTGCCGATCCTGTTGCCTTACCATTCGCAGAGGTGAGCAATATAGTGGGCCGGTAGTAATGGTCTATCAGTCGCGATGCCACTATACCCACCACACCCTTGTGCCAG
>JABDBX010000020.1 GCA_013288445.1 Bacteroidota bacterium | reverse complement strand
AACTGCCGCCGGTTCATCGTTTTTATAGGTGGTCTTACGGGTCCAGTTGCCGGCATTGTCGGCTTTATCATAATCGTACGTAGTGGTATATTTCAGCCCGTGATGCGAGTCATATTCTTTTGCTTCAACCTCATTGCCCTTATCATCAAACTTTGAATTGCACTTCAGGAATAAGCTACCGAACTCATTATAACTATCTTTTACAATTCGGTTGCCCTTGCCATCGAATTTTGAGGCCACTTTCATAAACAAAGTTCCACTTGCATCGAAATTGCTTTCTTCAATTTTATTTCCCTTTTCGTCATACTTGCAGGTGGTCTTTACGTTCAGTGCACCATCGGCTTTGTATCGCTGTTCTTCTACCAGTTTGCCGCTGTCGTTGTATTTAAAGGTAGTTTTAGAAAGGGTTGCGCCCGAAGCTGAATAAGTGAAGAACTCTGTTTCGTTTCCGTTATCATCAAATGTACTCACCGATTTCAGGATCAGGCTATCTCCAAGCGCATTGTAGTCTTTTTCGGTTACCGTGGCTATTTTGCCCTTTAGCTTTTGCCTGATAAGGTCATTCTTGAATTTCAGCGATGAGTTGGGCGTTTGTGCAATAGAGAGTAAAGAAAAGCAGATAAATAATAGAGTAAATTGAATGAGTTTCATGTGCGTTTTTCGTTATGGAACAAACCAAAATTACAACAGGTTTTCAAAAGAAAATACTAAAGTGTTGTAGTATAAGCGATTAAAAGAGCGAGTCTCTAACCCAGTTGAGCCAACGCGTCTTCCAGCAACGCCAGCATTTCTGGTATTTCCGACATTATGCAAGTGCCAATGCTCATTCGGTACCAGGGTGAGTGACGGCCCGCGCCAAATGCGGAGAATGGCACAATGGCTAATTTGGCTGTGCTGAGGATGTAACTGGTTACCTGCTCCTGGTTATACAGCATCCATCCTTCGGTTTCGGTACCTGCCAGGTCCAGTTTAACGGTTAGGTATATGCCAGCCTGTGGGGCAATGCAGTCAACACGGTAACCTTTTGCTTTAAGCGCCATCAGACCGTTATAGATGGTTACCAGCCTTTCGTGCAACCCTTTTTTGAAATGAGCGAAATGCTGTACCACTTCCTCTTTCTGCACAAGGAACCTTGCGGCGGCTTGTTGCTCGGCCATCGGCGCCCATGCCCCTATGTGGCTCAGCAGGGCCTTCATTTTGGCCAGCACATGCGTAGGTCCCAATGCCCACCCCACCCTTACACCTGTGGCGGCGAAAGACTTAGAGATGCCATCTATGAATATCGTATATTCCTTCATTTCCGGGCGAAGGGAAACCGGGTCGTAATGATGTACATCGCCGTAGGTAAGCAATGAATACATCTGGTCATACATCAGGTAGAGTTTTTTGGCTTTTGGCCCCCTCTTTTCATTTTCTTCAATTATAAGGTCGCAGATGCCTGCCAGCGTTTCTTTGGCGATTGTTGTGCCGGTTGGGTTTTGCGGTGTACACAGGCATACCAATACCGCGTCTTCGATATGTGCTGCAATGTCTGCAACAGTGGGCATAAAATTGTTTTCGGGAAATGCCTCTATGGTGCAATGCTGCCCGTGGTTCATAGCCGTATAATGGTTGTTATTCCACGATGGCACAGCATAAATAACCTTGTCGTCCCTGTCAACTATCGTTTTAAACAACGAGTAGATAAGCGGGCGGCCACCGGAAGCAATTTGTATCTCATCGGCAGAGTAGTGTAATGACTGGTGTTCGGCTACAAATATCGAAACGGCTTTCCGCAACTCGGCGATGCCATCTGCAGTAGGGTAGTTGGTGTATTTTTGTTTATAACATTCCACAATGTGCTCCTCTAATGGGGCAGGTATCGGGAAAATCTCCGGGTCGAAATCACCAATGGTATAATTGTATATTTTCTCTCCCTGCTTCACACGCTTGCTGATCTCATTGCCGAGCTTTACGATCTCTGACCCTATTAACGATTCGGCAAATTGGCTTAATGAACTCATAATTAATGTTTTCAGGCAGAAAAGATAAGACAATTTTTGCGTACGGGGAAAGGCTCCAAAAATAAACGGACGACGGACAAATGCACCGTTTATTTAATTACTCCGTGCCTTCACATCTATAGAGTTGCCACATGTTATTCATAGTATTTCCTGCTATGATTTGCCCAATGGGGCTATTTTTTGCAGCAAAATGACCCGAAAAGTAAGTATGGGGCATAGCACTTTATAAATCTTAGGAACTACAAAAAATATAAAAAGTGTGGCACACCTTTTTCGGGTGTGCCACACTTTTTTGGAAAGCTGTATCGATCAGTTATAAGACATAGCTTCTTTGCCTGCCATTTTCCTTAACAGGCCGAGCTGGCCTATGTGGTATGCCTCATGTGAAACGAGGAACGCCAGGAGCCCACGGAATGTATCATCGGCCACCGGAGCCTGTACTGGCGCTTTTGCCCCCAGCACTTCTTCCGGCAACTGTGTAAATCCCTCGCTGATCTTTGTTGCCGCTGCTTTCCACCTGGAAGTTATTTCTTCCATTGGCGGATAGTTGGCATTCACATCAAGGGCTACACCACGACCAAACTGTGCACCATAGGTGGTGTCAGGCTCCCCTCCGGTCAATCTGCTTAAAAGATCCACGCGGGTGTTGAGCAGGTGGCCCGCAATCCATTTCATATGGTTTACGTGGTCGCTGTTGCGGTTTTGTGCCTCGGCATCTGTAATGCCATCAAGTGCATTGTTGTAGAGACGCGTTTGCAGATCGAATTGCGCTTTGAGCGCTGATGCTGAATTTGACATAGATGTTGTTTTTATGGTGAAAAAATCATTTTCCTGTAGGGCCGGAATGCAGGGCCACCGCGTTGCCTTCCGTGTCAGTGAAGAAGGCCATATAGCCTACTTCATCGTTGATCTTGGTTTTTGGCATATTGATCTTGCCGCCGGCGGCCTCCACTTTACCAAGCGCTTCGTCCAGGTCAGGGTTGCCGTTGAAATAAATTTTGGCCCCATCGGCGCTTGGTTTGTGCATAGCGCTTTCCACAAGCGCGCCCGATACCTTGCCGTTCATGTTATCGGCCGGGAACATGGCCATCTTCATACCCATCATTTCTATCTGTTGGAATTCGATAGAAAAAATGGTCTCATAAAATTTCTTAGCCCTGGTAATATCACTTACAGATATTTCGAACCAGTTGATGATGTTTACACTGCCGTCCATAATGTTTGATTTTTAGATGGTTAAAAAATGATTGGTCGATTAAAGATCGAAGCTGCTTGGTTGCGGTGTGTAGGTGTCCCACACCAGAAAAAGGTGTGGGACACCTTTAGTGCACTCTTAAAAGAAGAATTGCTCAGAGATGATCTTCCCGTCTTTTACCATGTAAACGCAAACTTCTTCCATATTACTTCTGCCACGGTCTTTCATGGTCACATCCATAGCCCATGTGATGGCAAACGCATTGCCAGCAACGATGGGTTCTGAAATAGTCGAGCTGTGAAATTCTACGACCATGGACGCAAACATTTTGCCTTTTTCCATAATGGCCTGCTTGCCTTTTGCTTCTTTTATTGGGCCGCCATCCGGCTCAATGCTCACGGCGTCATCGGCATATAATTCGTCTTGTGTTTCGAAAATTTTGCCCATACGGCAAAGTTCTACCAGGCGGTCTGCTACTTGTTTTGTGGTCATGGTATTTGATTTTATTTGTTTAAAATTAGTTGATAAATGTTTTAAAGCTAATTAAGGAATTGTAAACGGTGAAACAGCCTGCTTTCCTAATACGATGCAAACATAGTGGCAATATTCGTAACCGCCGGTGTGTTAATACGCCAATCTGAGGGGTTGATTGCGACAATAGTTTTTGGTAGATTTGTAGAAAAAATAGCGGGTATGAAACATATTTCCATAATTGTGCCGCAGGGCGATAGCATACTGAGCAGCATTATAGGGCCGTACAAAGCATTAACAGCAGCTAACGATTACCTGGTAAAAACAGGGCGTAACGCGATGTTTGATATTCACCTGGTAGGCCTGCGAAATGAAACAAAGCTATACGGAGGGCTGTTCTCCGTGCATCCAGATAAAATGATGGCTGATGTAAAAAAGACAGACCTCATAATAATACCTGCTTTGCAGCCACATTCGCTCTCGCAGAATCTTGATTTTATACCCTGGATAACGGATCAGTATAAACGTGGTGCAGAGGTTGCCAGCCTTTGCGTAGGGGCCTTCCTGCTGGCGTCAACCGGCCTGCTGAATGGTAAAAAATGTACTACCCACTGGCTGGCAGCCGATGGGTTCCGCCAGATGTTCCCGGAGGTAAAACTGATAACAGAGAAAATAATCACAGAGGACAACGGAATATACTCGAGCGGTGGCGCATATTCATTTGTAAATTTGGTATTGCACCTGATAGAGAAGTATTGCGGACGTGAGGTTGCTGTATTTATATCGAAGGTACTGGAGGTGGAGATAGACCGTAAAAGCCAGTCGCCATTCACGATATTCATGGGGCAAAAAGGCCATGAGGATGAGTCTATAAAGCAGGCGCAGGAATATATAGAACTGAATGTGGGCTCTAAAATATCCGTAGATCAATTAGCCAACCTCTTCCTGATAAGCCGGAGAAATTTTGAGCGGCGGTTCAAAAAAGCAACGGCTAACACACCAGTAGAATACCTGCAAAGAGTGAAGATAGAAGCAGCAAAGAAAAGCCTCGAATCGGGCAGGGAGCATATAAACGAAGTCATGTATGCCGTAGGGTATTCCGACAGCAAGGCATTCAGAACGACGTTCAAAAAAATAACCGGTTTGTCGCCATTAGATTACCGGAAGAAATATAACAGGGAAATGGTAGCGTGAGGTGCATAATAATTATACTTTGTCTGGCATAGTTTTGTGCATTTGTTAAAAAGTGTTTTCGTTCATAAGTGTCCCGAACCTTCGATGCATGGGCATCGTTACATGGTCAAGCCCTGAAAGGGCGAAATCTAATAGCGATGGGCATCGCCCATCGAACTTGCGTAGGACACGAAACACCACACCAAATGCACGCAACTATCCCATTTGCAGTATAATTAGCTTTATTTAAAAAACCGTTATGAAAAGGATATGCTTTTTGATGTTGCTGCTTTGCCCTATTCTGACAAAAGGGCAAATTATTACAACCATAGCAGGGAATGGAACTCCTGGATTTGCAGGTGACGGCGGAGGGGAAGCCACTGCGGAGCTATATAGTCCGAAGGGAATAGTATTCGATAGTATCGGGAACATGTACGTTCTTGATGCAGCTAACAAAAGAGTAAGGAAAATTGATCCGACGGGAATAATTACAACAGTTGCAGGTAACGGCACATCGGGCTATAGTGGAGACGGAGGGCCAGCTACAAATGCGGAATTGGACGGACCACAAGGCATAGCTATCGATGGGGCCGACAATATTTATATTGCGGAACAAAGCCGAATTCGTAAAATAAGTCCCGGAGGTATTATTTCTACCATTGCCGGGAGTGCTATGTTAGGTTTTAGTGGAGATGGGGGGGCAGCAACATCTGCGGAAATTAACGTGCCTACCGATATGGCTTTTGATAGAATTGGGAATATGTATATTGTTGATCGCGGCAATCACAGAATCCGCAAGGTGAACGTTTCTGGGATTATCAGCACATTTGCTGGAAATGGCATGTATTATCTTACCGGCGATGGTGGCCCAGCTACTGCGGCCACATTATATTTTCCCTGTAGCATAGCCGTAGATACGATTGGAAATGTTTATGTGGCGGACAGGTATAATTACCGGATAAGAAAGATTAATACCGCCGGCATTATTAGCACATTTGCCGGAGGGGGTACAGCCGGACTGGGAGATGGCGGACCTGCAACAGCAGCGTTTATGCATCCAAATTCGCTTGCAGTTGACAAGATCGGTAATATATACCTCTCAGACGACAACTCATCAAGAATACGAAAAATCGACACTTCCGGCATAATTAATACCCTTGCAGGTACAGGCACATCGGGATTCAGCGGGGATGGTGGCCCGGCAACAGCTGCTCAAATAAGTTCAACCGACACTCAGGTTGACCTTGATCTGGATGGAAACATCTTCATATCTGATTGTCTCAATAATCGGATACGCATATTGACATATCCATCGCTTGGAATAAAATATTCCACTCCTCCCAACGAATCAATAAAAGTATATCCGAATCCTTCCAAAAGTGAACTGAACATTAATTCAGTGCATAAAATAACCAGTGTGAGCGTAAGTAATATTTTAGGGCGAATCGTATATAGCAACGAATACAATGCTGAAAATATTCGGTTAAATATTACACAACTTCAGCCCGGTGTTTACTTCGTTAACGTGAATGGTGGTTGTGTTGGAAAGTTTGAGAAGCAATAGCAGTGTAGTGAGCATTTCCCTTTTTATTCTTTATTTTCATCATGGAATACGTAGTATTAGTTGACGAAGAGGACAATGAGGTCGGCCAGATGGAGAAATTGCAAGCACACCTCGAAGGGCGGCTGCATAGAGCAATCTCTGTATTCATATTCAACGCAAGGGGTGAGCTATTATTACAGCAAAGAGCTGCAGGCAAGTACCATTCCGGCAGCTTGTGGACCAACACCTGCTGTAGCCACCCCCGCCCTGGAGAACTTGTACTTGATGCTGCTAACCGCAGGCTATTTGAAGAGATGGGTTTGGCGTGCGAACTGAAAGAGGTTTTCAGTTTTGTGTACAGGGCAGAATTAGATAATGGCATCACGGAGCATGAATTGGACCATGTGTTCATCGGGGTATCCGACATTATTCCTGTCCCCGACCCGGAAGAGGTACGACTATGGAGGTATATGGCTGTAGGCGCCCTTGAAAAAGATATTGCAGCGCACCCTGCCAGCTATACGGAATGGTTTAAAATCTGTATCAAAGATTGGAAGGCGCAGTTGTTTACGGCAGTGTAAAATTATTTTTTTTCTCAGCGATTCTTAGCTCATTGCGTGAGGCTGCTTCGTTCCTCGCAGTGACGCGAGTTGAGTTTGGAGACACTTAGACTTAGTTACAGGGAAGATCTCTATCAGCAGTTCGCTGGAAAATAATGGGTTACAATTACGGAATAATTATAGAGGTGCCATCTTAAACCCTTTAGCTAACTTACTGTCTAAATTGGTTTATAAACGATGAACATGGTTGCACGGTTAACGCTGATATGCGGGTTGATATTCTTTTCTTTTAGTACCGTAGCACAAACATATAATATTACCGGAACAGTGATTGATGCCAAAGATAATTCCGCGCTGATTGGCGTTACGATAGTTGCATCTAATACTGTTGACACCACCTTAAAAACGGGTACCGTAACAGATGCAAACGGAAAATTTGAAATAGACGGATTGAACACAGGCAAATATTTAGTGCACCTGGATTATATTGGCTATAAGGCAGTTTACCAAACCATAAGTATCGCAGGAAAGAACGTGGACATGGGCAAACTATCTATGAAAACAACGGACAATGAACTGAAGGGTGTAACCGTTACCGGCAAACAAATACGTGCCGACCAGCTTGGCGATACATCACAATTTCATGCCGATGCATACAAGACACATCCCGATGCTACGGCAGAAGACCTGATAACGAAAATGCCGGGAATGACCTCTGATAATACAGGCGTGAAAGTGAATGGAGAGGCTGTGCAGCAGGTATATGTGGACGGCAAGCCCTTCTTTGGAACAGACCCTACGCTGGCGCTAAGGAACCTGCCAGCTGAGGTGATAGATAAGATACAGGTATTTGATAAACTGAGCGACCAGGCCACATTTACAGGCTTTGACGATGGCAACTCGCAGAAAACGATGAACATTGTGACGAAGAAGAATAAAAGCGAGGGACAATTCGGTAAGGTTTATGGGGGCTATGGCACCGATGATAAGTACCTGGCCGGTGGTAACTTCAACTCATTCGACGGCGACCGGAGAATATCTATACTGGAACTTTCGAACAATGTGAACCAGCAGAATTTTAGTTCGCAGGACATTCTTGGGGTAACTGGTGGCAGCGGTGGTACTGGCAGGGGTAGCGGTGGCGGCGCTTTCGGCGGCGGTGGCGGCAATGGTGGCGGCGCAGGGAGTAACTTCCTCACGGGGCAGCAGGCAGGGATCACCACTACCAACTCGGCGGGAATTAATTATAGCGACCAGTGGGGCAAAAAAATAAAGGTGACAGGAAGCTACTTTTTTAATAATACGACGAACACAAACAGTACGCTGCTTTCAAGAGATTACACCTTTCCGGCAGAAACCTACGTTACGAATCCCCTCCAGCAGAGTTTATATAACGAGGGTGATAGCGGGGTAACCAAAAATTTCAACCACCGGTTCAACGTTCGTTTTGAATATACCATTGACTCATTTAATTCGCTCATTATTACCCCCAATCTTAGCCTGCAGCAGAACTATGCTACCACCAGGCAAATAGATACCAGCTATTCGCTGGCAGATGCGCTGATAAGCAATTCACTGAATAACAGCCAGGCCAATAACGGCGGCTATACCTTCTCCAACAACATACTGCTCCAGCATAAATTCCATAAAAAGGGTCGTACCATCTCGGTAAATTTTGGTACATCACTAAATGAAAAATCGGGCGATGGTTTTAACAATTCCAATAGTGGTCATGTGGACACGCTGCATAACTATATCCCGGCCGTTTTGAACCAAAACTACACATTGTATAACAACAGCTACACCCTTTCCTCTAACATATCATATACCGAACCGCTTGGCAAAAAAAGCCAGCTACAGTTTAGCTATATTCCTTCTTATACCAATAGCAAGTCGGATAAAGAGACGGATTCCATGGCCGGGTTGCCGGTAGTAGGTTATCCTGATACCGCCCTTTCCAACAAATATTCAAGTACCTATACTACCCAGCGTGGCGGGCTCAGCTACCGCCTCGGCGATAAAAAACTGAACCTGATGATAGGCGCTAATGTGCAATACGCAGTGCTGGACGGCGCCCAGGAATTCCCTACCTCTATGCCTATCAGCCGCACCTTCACCAACGTACTGCCCAATGTTTTTTTCAACTATAGGTTTAAGGACGGACGCAACCTGCGAATCACTTACCGCACCAATATATCGCCTCCAGGGGTTACCCAATTGCAGAATGTGGTGGACAGGAGCAACCCATTGCAATTAAGTACCGGCAACCCCAACCTGAAGCAGGATTACGAACAAACATTTTTGCTGCGTTATGGACTTACAAAATCGAAAACTGCACACAACTTCTTTGTTTATGGATTTGCTAATTATATCAATAACTATATTGGTACGGCTACTTATACGCAGAATTCACTTGTACCTTCCGATCTTGCCACATCCGATGTCAATATCATTCCCGGAGGGCAACTCACAAGGCCGGTGAACCTCAACTATTACTCCAACAACAAGCTGTTCCTCACTTACAGCCTTCCGGCGGAATTTATTAAGAGCAATTTCAACCTTAACGGGGGCCTCAGCTACACGCACACCCCTGGCGTATATAATGACATAGCCGATTACTCCAATAATTACATCCCTACGCTGGGCGTGGTGCTGAGCAGCAATGTGAGTGAAAAGCTGGACTTTACGCTGGCCTATTCCGGCAACTATAATTTTGTAAAAAACTCGCTACAGGTAGGGTCGCTCAACAACAACTATTACAGCCATACGGCATCATTCAAGATCAACTGGATATTCCTGAAAGGAGTTGTGTTCAACACCAATATATCGCATAACTACTACAGCACGTTCAGCAGCTCGGCGGGCAATATAGATTACTTCCTGTGGAATGCATATGTAGGATATAAGTTCTTTAAGAACCGCTCGCTTGAGGCCAGGATCAGCGCATTCGACATACTGAACCAGAACAAAAGCGTGACCCGCACCGTAGCTGCAAACTATGTGGAAAATGATGTAACGAAGGTGTTGCAGCAATACTTTATGTTCCAGCTTACTTATACGCTGCGGCACTTTAAAGGCGTGGCCCCTGTGGACGAAGCGCCAAAGGATAATAACCTGAATATTCCAGGAATGCCCCCCGGTGGCCCCGGCGGGTGGCGCGGCCGGAATGGAGGGTAAGCCGCTCCCGCCTCTCCAAAAGAGAGGTGAAGCTACGTATGCGCGAGTGCATTATTCGTGTCATTCTGAGCGGAGCAAAGAGCCTTGTGCGTTAGCGGCAAAGTGAAGAATCTGTTGGGTATAGGCGGATAGCTGATGTTTGGAAGCAATGCGCAAAAGCGACTGTATTTATTACCTTGCATTGCATGACACATTCATTTCGTGAGGCTGCTTCGCTCCTCGCAGTGACGCGAGTTGAGCAGTCTATCGCATGTATTTGCAAACGAACATAGAAGGGCTTACCAATACAAAAAAGCCGTCAAAAAATGACGGCCTTTATATTCATTCGTTTTGATTTTACTTATGCAACCGTAATAGACCCATCCAGGTACACATCCTGTATGGTATTCAGCAGTTCTACGCCCTGCTCCATTGGTTTCTGGAAAGCTTTGCGGCCGGAGATGAGGCCCATGCCGCCTGCGCGTTTGTTCACCACTGCGGTCATTACTGCTTCTGCCATATCGGTAGCGCCTTTAGACTCTCCACCAGAGTTGATAAGCCCTACGCGGCCCATGTAGCAATTAGCTACCTGGTAGCGGCAAAGGTCTATAGGGTGGTCGGTGGTGAGCTTGTCGTAAACCAGCTTGCTGGTCTTGCCAAAGTTTATTGCATTGTATCCGCCATTGTTGGTAGGCAATTTTTGCTTTATAATGTCGGCCTGTATGGTCACGCCCAGATGGTTTGCCTGGCCGGTAAGATCGGCTGCTGCGTGGTAGTCCACTCCGTCTTTCTTGAAGCCGCTATTGCGCAGGTAGCACCACAATACAGTAGCCATACCCAACTCGTGTGCATACTCAAATGCTTTTGCTACTTCCACTATCTGGCGTGCGCTTTCGTCAGAGCCATAATAGATGGTAGCGCCTATAGCTGTTGCGCCCATGTTCCACGCATCCTTAATGGTGCCGAACATGATCTGGTCGAACTTGTTGGGGTAAGTAAGGAATTCGTTATGGTTAACCTTTACGATGAACGGTATTTTGTGGGCATATTTACGGGCAACGGAGCCAAGTACGCCATAAGTAGAAGCAACCGCGTTACAGCCACCTTCTATAGCCAGCTTCACAATATTTTCCGGGTCGAAATAAATGGGGTTGGGTGCAAATGATGCACCGGCGCTATGCTCTATACCCTGGTCAACCGGCAGGATGGATACGTAGCCTGTACCCGAAAGACGGCCATGATTGTGCAATGCTGCAATGCTGCGCAATGTCTGGATGTTGCGGTTTGACGCCGACCATACATTATCTATCGCATGTGGCGATGGGGCATGGATAGCGGTTTTGTCAATTGTTTGGCATTTGTGGTCTAAATAATACCCGGCCTTATCGCCTAATAGCTCATGTATTTTGTTTGCAGACATATAGTTATAAAATTTTGAATTGGGTGCAAAGGTATTTTAAAAAATTAAAAGGTAAAAGGTAAATGACACTAATTTGTTCGGAGGGCTAATCACACCTTCATAACCTCCACATCGGATGCATTGTTGTAGCCCTGCAACGCTTGTTCATGCACATGCTTGGCAGTGTCGGTGTCATAATAGGCCTCGCCGCAATTCTCGCAAATAAGGGCGTCAACATTTTTTACCACTACAAACGCATCTTTTACAAACGCGCTAAAGTGTGTTTTACCGGGTTTGCAATTGCCTGTTTTACAAATTACGCAAATCATAAAAATTCATTTTTCTCTTTAAAGTCTGGCAACCATATCTGTGGATCTGGTTCATAGCAAGTAATAATTATACACTCACTTGTTTCAGGATTTTTTCCTACTACAATGTGTAATGGTCTTCCGTCAACAAATTTAAGCATTAAATAACTTGGGTAAGGTCTATCCGTAGGGTAAGATTTGATCACTTCGCCATGGTGTATTACTTCTTCAACTTCATAAACACTAATAAGCCTTGTAATCATTGCCTTTAATACATGATCCGAAAAGAGCAAACCACTACAATTAAGCATCATTATTTCGTTCTAACAGATGATTTAAATAATTTGCGTCGACCAAGTTTAAAGGAAATTTAGCCTTATTGAGTAATTCAAAGATACGAAAAATATGAATAGTGAAAAACCCGCTGTTCACGCCAATTACGGATTTATGAGTAGTACGCCTGCATTCTCGTGCTCGGGTGATAGTATCATTGGAAACGGTATGCCGTTCTCGTCAGTCATTGGACTAAGAAATCCATAGTTCCACGAATAATAATCGCAGGCGATATAATATTTTATATTGTATCGCCTCATTTCGCTAATAAAGGATTGGTTTGATACTTCATTGTTTGGAATTGCAAAAAAAGTACACCCTGAAAAATAAGCAAAGGTTGCTGTGGATCGCGTCGCCACCCCTGGACAACACATACTTGTGAAGGACCCTTTAATATTGCGTTTTTTAAGTTCTGCGGCCCAATTATATTCCATTTTACCAGCATTATAAATATGCCCCATTTGCCATAAAGGATATATTAGGAAGCTTATTGTAAATAAATAGATGACTTTCCTGAAAATACTGCTTCCGGGTGTTAAATATTTTTGAATGAAAAGCGCCCCTATCACCATCCCCAGTGGCAGCATATACCATAAATACCTCGATTCGAAATTAATGAGTAGATAGCCCAAGGGGAAGAGTAAAAAAGACAAGACCACAATTCTAATAGGCCCGGTGAACAATGGTTTCACCTTCCTATGGAACAATGATAGTTTTGCAATTATAAAGATGACGGGAAAGAATATGGATAACTGCAAATTGCTCAATAAGAACTTCCAAATATTCAAGCCAACGCGCAGGACTTGTAAGCCAAACAAATGCCAAGAATCCCAGAAGTGAGGGGTATCTCCATTGGCGTACCAGGGGTCTTCCCAGTAGTAGGGGCTGTCGGGATAAGGTGGTGGAATTAAAACACTGATACCGGGTTTCCAATGCGGGTGGCCCACCAGGTACCAAGACATATTGAGCGTGCCTGCGGTGGAGGTTGTCCAGAGCCCGTACTTGTTGTGTAGCGCCCATATCCAGGGCAGGCTGCTCAAGATCATTGAACCCACTGCCGTGAGCGATATTTTTATCCATCGGGCTTTATCGTCCTTTGAAATAAAATAAACACAGCAAATAGTGTTGAGGATGAAGAAAGGAAACGAATAGGCTTTGGCAAAGTAAGCCAGCGTACCCAGCAATCCGCAGGCTACCCATAATAAGGGCTTGCTCTTAAACTCATCACCAAGGATAAGCCTCAGTGTGCACAGCAAAAAGAAGCACTCCCACAGGTCATCGAACGACTGCCAGAAAACGGCATAACAAAGAAAAAGGGCAAGCGTGATGTTGAGCAGCCATTGTAATTGGCGCGTAATATTAAACTTCAGAAAAAAGGATTGCGATATACAAAGGAAGCCGATAGCTGCAAGCGTATTTATTATGGTGCCTGCCGGGATAGCGCCAAACCCGACTTTGATCAACCCCGCCGTAAGCCAACAAGCCCAGGGACTCCAATAGCCATTGATCGCCCTTTGAATATCACCGGCAGCATACCTTTTAGATATGGTAAGATAGGCCACGCCATCTGGGTCCACATAGTATTGGTAATGGGGGTAAATAATGAACAGCACCATACACATCAGCAACGCTGACGTGAAGAATGGGGCGTATGGCCTCTCCCGGCCTCTCCAAAGGAGAGGTGAGGTGGAATGAGCTACGTCATAATCATGTCCTTTCATGTTCAGACCTTACTTGTTTGCGGCGTTTCTTCACTGCTGCGTCCCCTTACCTTTGTTCTACTAAAGCCCACCACGGCACTGCCGATAACAATTAAAGATACCGGCAGAAAATACCGGGTATTGGCAATAGGTCCGGCCGCCAGAGCAAAATAACCCACCAATATAAAAATAAAGAGGCGAATCACCCAAGGGACAGTCCGGTCAGTAAAAAAACAAATAAAGCCAAAGACCCGAATGATATTAAACATGAATACCAGCGCTACAAAAAACAGCGAGGGATTATTACTTACATAGTTTGTAAAACCCTGCGAGCCGCCTTTCTTTATCGTTGCGTAAAAGCCGGTTTGCTCTTTATGGTACAACCGGCCATAAGTGAGTTTGCCGGTAAAAAGATCCATTTCTGCTTTGCCGGGCTCTACGAATATGCGTGCGCTGTGCTTTAAATGATACGCCATGTAGGGAAAGAAATTTTGTTTAAGTAACGCTGTGCCACGCTCGTTGGCATAGTCATAACGGTCTCTATAATCAGGTATAGCGGCTATATCTTTTCGCTCGTTTTGCAGGAACCTATTGGCGCTGTCGGCACCTTGCGTTGCGCTGATGTAGGGGTAGAAATAATAAACGGCGTTGAACGCCTGGTTGCTCGTGAAATGAAATTTTCCGGTGCGCGTATAATTAGAATAATTGTACACCAATACCGCACACAAAGGCAGCACGGCTACAACCAATAAACGCTGCAATTTCACTTTTTGATATATCCCGATAGCCAGCAGGATAAATATATGAACCAATACAAACGGGTATAAAACGGGCTTGACAAAAAGGCCGCAAATAAGCGCAACGCTCATCCACACCGCATACTTTACTTGTCCTTTTTGTAGCAGGGAAATGAAGTTGCCAAAGTAAAGCAGTGTAAAGGTTTGCAGTAAAATATCAGGGGCTATGGTATTGGCATTAATGAACTGGGCCGGATAGGCAATTATTAGCAGGAGTAATAACCAGTCGTACTTCTTTTGGTATCCCACGCTAGTAAATACTTTCCTTGCATAAAAAATATTGGCGATTGAAAATATGTTCTGGAGCGCTATAACGATCCAGTTATTTATGGAGAACAAATACACACCAAGCAAAAACAGGGGGTAAAGGGGTTGCCGTTGTGTCATGTATTCGGGAACGATGGGCATTGCAGGATTACCGCTGTAGAAGAATAAATACCGTTTTATATTCAGGGCTTCATAAATATACTCAAACGAATCGCCCATGTATATGCGGGTAAAGTGCAGGGCCAGTAGAAAAAACACCACATGCACCAGCACAATGGTGCCGATGAATATTTTATCTTTTCTGTCAAGTTTCCTTAAAAACATTTTCTCGTGAAAGTAATTTCAGCCAAAGCCCTCTTTTTTACCCCAGTTTCAAAGACTGGGCTACTAAGCCCAATCTTATTGACTTATTAACCTATTACCCTGTTAACTCATCACCCAATCAACCAAATTGCGCTCTCAACATCCTCCAGTTGCCATGCATGTCTTTTCTTATTTCTACATTTCTATATCCCGCCTGTTCAAATAGTGCCTTGCAATCCATGGCGTGCCCAGCGTCTAATTCGCAATAAATATAACCGTTGCTGTTCAAATGCTCGTTGCCGAATAGAGTAATAGCCTTGTAAAACACCAATGCATCATCAGACGGTACAAACAATGCAAGCCCAGGTTCATGGTCTTTTACATTGGTATGAATGCGCTCTTTTTCATTAACCGGAATGTATGGCGGATTGGACACAATAACATCATAAATAGCCAGTTTATTGTGTTGCGCCGTATCGAGAAAATCCATTTGCTCAAAATTGATTTCTGCTTCCATGTGCTTCGCGTTCTTTTTCGCCACCTCCAGTGCACCTACGCTAATATCGCAGGTGGTGATTACGGCTTCTGGCAGGGCCAATTTTAATGAAATAGGAATGCAACCGCTACCGGTGCCAATATCCAATACTTGCAGGGGTTGCTTATTAGCTTTGTTATCTTCAAGTATCCAGGCCACTAGTTCCTCGGTTTCTGGCCGGGGTATAAGCACTGCGCCGTTTACGTAGTATTCTCTCCCCATAAACCAGGCGCTACCCGTTACATACTGCAATGGCACTCCCAGGCAAAGCGATTCAACAGCGTTCTCGTATTGGAGTTGCTGCTGGCTCGTAAACGAAGCCTCCTTTTGGAGTAACCGCTGTATTTTATCAAAACCGGTTATATGGTGCAGCGCCTCATGGGCTATGGCTGCCGCTTCCCGCTCATCGTAAAGAGGTTGCAGCTTATTTTTCAACTCATAAAATGCCTGGTTGTAGGTGAGCATGAAGGTAAAGGTAACATTGAAAATACTAAACCATTAATGTGGTTTACATTCATCGCACCAGCGATAATTGAAGGCATCTTTGATTGTCCCAAACTTATCTGTAACAAAAATAAAGTCTGTCTTTAAACGTCCGTCTTCATTGGTGGGAAGTAAATCAATACGCATATGATATTCATTTTTTAAAGGGTACTTCTTCAAACCATATAGACTGCTGCACAACCCAATAAAACCGGGATCGTCAACAGAATTAATATTTCTGCCTCGCAGTTGACACACGCCGAGAATATCCGTCAGCGCGTAAGGAATTAGAATTATGGTTTCGTAAAGGCTATCTAAATATTTCGTCCTGGGATGGTTGTATCTGTACGGGTCACCGCTACTCTTGTATGGATCGCCGTCTTTTGTCCATTTTGCAGTTAAAGAATCATCGTATTCTTTTTCCCTTGTGAGGTATTTTGACAGAGCATCAATGCTATCTTTAGGCGCAGCGCAAAGCATATTCAGCCTGTTTACAACACTATCGACCTTTAGTTTGTAAAAACTTGTTGTTTTAGCAATGTCCATTTTTTTGAACAAATGAATATCCATTTTTTCGGTCAGGCATTCAGTATTGGTTAGAGGAGATGGCTGCATAAAATTCCTATGATGGCAAGCTGTATCTAAGCAGTAAAATTTATACCATAAATTAGGCATCGAACAATAACTACCATCGCAATAGACGTCCATTTTATCGCCATTTCGTTTCATAGCATATTCCAATGCCCCTTCTTCGTGCCTGCCTTTATAGATCGAATCCCTTGGTGTTGTGCATGACTCAAAGACCCCGTAAGGAACTTCAACCGAGAAATAACCGCTCTTATCGGTTACAAAAAAGCAAAAATGGTCCCCTTCCAATAGCAATATCTCCTTTTCATTTAAGGGTTTATTATCACACCCATATGCTCTGCCCTTTACGAAGTAGCTTTCATAATAATAGTCTCCCCAACTGCAAAATGGGTATACTAACAACAGTAGAATAAAAAAATGTTTCGCCATATTGAGCAGTAAAATACAAAATCTATATTGTCCGAATAGGATTTACGTTAACTAAGTAAGTATTATTCCGTCACAAGTTGTCCCCCACCTGAAAACGGTGTGGGACAACCATGGAATCTTCAACAAACTGCAAACGAAACCATTAAAAGGTTTGAATTATCTTTATGACATTATGCCTCACGAAACTTACATGAAACGCTGCCTTGCGCTGGCAGAACGCGCCAAAGGCTACACTTCGCCCAATCCTATGGTTGGTGCAGTATTGGTGCATAACGACCGGATCATTGGTGAAGGGTGGCACCACCACTACGGAGCCGACCATGCCGAGGTGAACTGCCTGAAAAACGTGGCCGATACCGACAAGTCGCTTATCCCCGAAAGTACGATGTATGTGAACCTGGAACCCTGCGCCCACTACGGCATCACCCCACCCTGCGCCGATAGATTGGTGCAAGAAAAAGTGAAGAAAATAATTATTGCTAATAAGGATCCTTTTGAAAAAGTTGCGGGAAAGGGAATGGAAATATTGAAGGACGGAGGAGTGGTTGTAGCGGCTGGCACGATGGAAAGAGAAGGCTTGTGGCTGAACCGCCGGTTCTTCTGCTTTCACCGGGAGAAAAGGCCATATATAATATTGAAGTGGGCGCAAACCAGTGATGGCTTCATAGCCGCCGCCGATAAAAAGAGATTGCAGTTAACAAACCCGGAAAGCCAGAAACTGCTGCACAAATGGCGCACCGAAGAAGCGGCAATAATGGTAGGATGGAATACGGCGCTCAACGATAACCCCCAGCTCACAGCCAGGCTTTGGCCCGGCAAGCAACCCCTGCGTATAGCACTGGACAGGGGCCTACACCTTCCACCGACACACCATCTATTCGACGGTGCGGCAGCTACATGGATCATCAACGACCAGCGGGAAATACTGCAAGGCAATGTGCATTCGGTCTTTCTTCCGTTTGATGATACGTTGCTCCCGCACCTGATGCAGCGATTGTTTGATGCCCGTATGATATCGCTTATTGTGGAAGGCGGCGCAGAGTTACTGAACAGTTTTATCAAGCTCGGATTGTGGGACGAGGCCAGGATATTTACAGGCGACATGTCTATTGGTGATGGCATAGCAGCACCTGCAATTAATTGTGACACACCCGCCTTTACCCGCGAAATTGCAAGCGATAAGCTCGACGTATATGTGAACACCGAGAGCAATTACCCCTATGTAGCAGGAATGGAATTATAATACACCTCATGTTTTATCTCGTAGCAACGATTTTATTGAATGTGCTTATTTCGGTGCTGTTTAAGCTATTCCCGAAGTATGATATAAATACACTGCAAGCCATTGTGGCCAACTATTGCGTGTGCGTGATTACCGGATGCATATCTATTGGCCATGTGCCGTTCGGCAACGCCGCATTCCACGCCGATTGGTTTCTCTGGGCTGTGGGTATGGGCTTTGCATTCATAGGCATCTTTAATTTGTTGGCATATAGCACAAGGGTCGATGGTATCACCACTACAATCATAGCCAGTAAACTATCGTTGGTGATACCGGTAATTTTCTCGCTGCTGGTTTATAAGGAGCATGCAACGGCGGGAAAGATAGCGGGTATTTTACTGGCCTTCCCCGCTGTGTACCTCACCACCCGGGTAGAAGGAGATGATAACAAGCCACAGAATCTTCTATGGCCCGTACTAATATTCATAGGGGGTGGCATGCTCGATACTGCCACCAACTATATACAGTTTCACTTCCTGGCAACTACAGATTCACAGGCAGCCTACACCATTTGTTGCTTTGCTACAGCGGCAAGTGTTGGGGTGATACTGGTAACCATACTTACGTTAATGAAAAAAATAACCCTGCAATGGAGAAATGTCATAGCTGGCATCTGCGTAGGAGTGCCAAATTATTTTTCTATCTATTTCTTCATTCGTGCGCTAAACAGCAATTTCCTGGAAAGTTCGGCATCTATCCCCGTCTTGAACATCGGGATACTTGCAGCATCTGCACTCACAGCGATTTTATTGTTTAAAGAGCATGTAAATACTTTGCGGATAATAGGCATGGTTTTATCGGTAGTGGCCATTTTATTAATTGCGTTTGGAAATAGATAATAGCCATGGAACCAGCACATAAGTACACTACAATAGCAGCGCTATCAACAGGCGATTTCCGCGACCGGGGCAGTAAATTTCTTGCTTATTCATACCCCATAAGTTCGGTGGCAGACGTGAAGGAACGCTTAAATGTGCTTAAAAAAGAACACCCCAAGGCGGTGCATCATTGCTATGCCTACCGCATAGGCACAGATGGCACTCAATACCGCGCCAATGATGATGGAGAACCATCCGGCAGTGCAGGCAAGCCCATCCTGGGTCAGATAGACAGCCTCGGGCTTACCAATGTTTTAGTGGTAGTGGTGCGTTACTTCGGCGGGTCATTGCTAGGCGTGCCGGGGTTGATAAATGCCTACAAAACGGCTACAGCGCAGTCGCTGGAAACTGTGGCAAAAACCGAGAAATGGATAGAAGACATTTTCGAGATCAATTTTGACTACCCGGTAATGGGCGAGGTACTGTACCTCCTAAAGCAAAGCGAGGCAACCATCTATATGCAGGATCTCCAGTTATTCTGCATTATCAGGGCGGGCATTCCACACCATCATAGCGCTGCTTATGTGCAGAAGCTTGGGGAGATTCGTGGAGTTGGCGTGACGAGCGGCCCTACAATTTGACTACTACAATTGGAGTGTTAGCTTTAAATGCCCGCCAAAACCCTTATTAACAATGCGCATAAGCGTGGAAAGCCTGATATCGGAAGCATTATTCTCAATTCTTGATATGTAGGCTTTATTTGTCCCGCACTTTTCTGCAAGCTCCTGTTGTGTCATACCCATTTTCATTCTTGCTTCTTCAAGCAAAACGCCAAGCCTGAATGTTTCAAATTCTTCTTCCCACTTTTCCCGATTTTCAGCGCCCCGAGTGCCATACTTTTTATCAAGTATTTCATCAAGAGTGGTAATATCGTTGTTAACTATTTTCTTTTGCATTGAAATATTCCTCCATTATTTTTACTGCTTTATCAATCTCCTGTTTGGGTGTCTTTTGAGATTTTTTCTGAAATGCATTTCCTAATATTACCAGGCTTCCTTTATCAAAAAATGAAAAAATGCGATAAATATTACCCCCAACTTCAACTCTTATTTCGTAAAGACCCTTTGTTCCTTCCAAATGTTTAAAGTATTTTTCAGGAACGTGTTTTATTGTTCTCAGTAAGTTTAGCGTCCATTCTATCTTGGCCTGCACAAGGTCAAGTTGTCCTTCGTAGAAGTTGAGAAAGTATCTCCTAAATGCGACAACTTGCCTTTCCATATTCAAAATACAAAGTTAACTAAACAGACAACAATTTTAAAAAATAATCTGTTGAACTTACTAGCCATGTAATCAATACCTTTATTTGATGAAAACATATGGAATCAAGACACTCCTGTGTAATTTTATATTGTACCTAATGCTATTAAAGATCAGTGTTTACATAAAAGATCCAATAGGTATCGTAGCATGGACAATTATGTTTATGATAATTACAATGTTCTCTCCAATAATTAAACTTGATTCCAATACCATTTACGTCATATTTCTAAATCCTTTTAAAAAGAAAGTCATAGTCCATCTTGCAGACATTAACAAAATCGTCATTACAGCAGGTCGTAAAAACAGTCTCATTGCTATCGATGCCAGTGATTTTACCAGAAAGATTTATCTGAATATGCTGATTTTGGACTTGAAGAATATCTTCAAGCATTTAAAGCTAACCGGAGTAAACGTTCAATCAGATGGACACCTAGTAATGTAACTACAACCTAAATTTGCCTATTGCTATCCACAGAAAAAAATACGCATCTAATAAAACAGGAGGCCCTCCGGCTCGGCTTTACCAGTTGTGGTATTGCCATGGCAACCCAGCTTGATGAAGATGCAAGGCGACTGGAAAAATGGCTGAACAAAGGCCACCAGGCTGGTATGGCTTATATGGAACGCTACTTCGACCTGCGCATAGACCCTCGAAAGCTAGTGCCCGGCGCTAAGTCGGTGATCACTTTGCTGCTTAATTATTTTCCTGGCGAGGAGCAGCAACCACAAGCGCCTAAGATAGCCAAGTACGCTTATGGCACAGATTACCATTTCGTGATCAGGGATAAACTGAATGAATTGCTGCACTATATAAGAGCCCATATAGGCGACGTTAATGGCCGGGGTTTCGTGGATAGCGCGCCGGTACTGGAGCGCAGTTGGGCGGTGCGTGGCGGGCTGGGCTGGCTGGGCAAAAACGGCAATGTGCTGACGCGGCATTCAGGCTCATTCTTTTTTATAGCCACGCTGATCACCGACCTTGATCTTGTAGCTGATGCTCCATTTGCAACAGACCACTGCGGCACCTGCACCCGCTGCATAGATGCCTGCCCCACGCAAGCCATTGTATCCCCAACGGAAGTGGATGCAGGCAAATGTATTTCTTACCTGACCATAGAACTAAAAGACGCACTTATTTCATCGGAATTTCATAACAAAATGGACGGCTGGATGTTTGGTTGCGATGTGTGCCAGGATGTGTGCCCCTGGAACAGGTTCTCAAAAGAAACTACCGAATCCGCTTTTACGCCCATCCAGGAAGTCCTCAATCTCTCCATTGGGGAATGGGAAGCGATGACGGAAGAGACATTCAATAAAACCTTTAAAAATTCCCCACTTAGAAGAACAAAATGGAAGGGGATACAACGGAATATTAAGGCAATAAAAGCAATTTGACAATGTGGGAAATGTGGAAGAAATGTGATGGAATGAGATAGGAATGAGGGCTCACATTGCCGCATTCCATCACATTGCCGCATTAATTAAGGCATTGCGCCGTTGAGCCATTAAGCAATTAGCATTATCTTTGCGCCATGCCGGTAATATCACATCGTGGCGCACATATGCCACCATCGCCCATACGTAAATTAGTTCCTTTTGCTGATGCAGCCAAAAAAAGAGGCACTAAAGTATATCATCTTAATATTGGCCAGCCCGATATTGAAACGCCCCAGTCTATAATAGATGCAGTGCGCCACACCGATATGAAGGTGCTGGAATATAGCCCCAGCGCGGGCTTTGATAGCTACCGTAAGAAACTGGTGGAGTACTACAAGAGGAACGACATTGATGTTACCGCCAACCAGATCATTGTAACTACTGGTGGCTCGGAAGCCATTATGTTTGCCATAATGAGTTGTCTTGACCCTGGTGATGAGATAATTATACCCGAGCCATTTTATGCCAACTATAACGGGTTTTCCACCAGTTCAAGTGTAAAGGTTGTGCCCATACCATCTGGCATTGATGATGGTTTTTCGCTGCCATCCATTGAGAGCTTTGTAAAGGCGGTAACTACCCGCACCAAGGCAATAATGATATGTAACCCAAACAATCCTACTGGTTACCTATACAGTTTGGAAGAGCTGAATGTGCTCAAGGAAATATGCCTGAAGCACGACCTGTTTTTGTTTAGCGATGAGGCATACCGTGAATTTTGCTATGATGGCAAGAAACATACCTCGGCTTTATCGTTAGAGGGCCTTGAAGAAAACGCAATTCTGCTAGATACTATTTCTAAGCGCTACAGTGCCTGTGGTGGCCGTATAGGCGCATTCGTGACCCGCAACCAGGCGGTGCTTGATGCAGCTATGAAATTTGCACAGGCGCGCCTTAGCCCACCCACTTTTGCCCAGATACTCGGGGAAGCGGCGGTGGACCTGCCGGCTGATTATTTCGATGCAGTTCATGCCGAATACACCTCGCGCCGCGACCTGCTGGTAAAACGCCTTAAAGCTATGGACGGCGTGAAATGCCCGCTTCCAGGTGGTGCTTTTTACGCTATGGCACAACTGCCGGTTGACGATAGCGAAAAGTTTTGCCAGTGGCTGCTGGAAGGTTTCTCGCATAACGGTGCAACCGTAATGATGGCGCCCGCCGCTGGCTTTTACGCAACACCAGGTAAGGGTAAAACTGAAGTGCGCCTTGCCTACGTACTCAACAAAGACGATATTAATGCGGCGATGGATTGCCTGGAAGTGGCTTTGAAACAATATAAAGCATCGCACTAAAGAAACACGGTAACGCCTAACTTTACAGCCTATATTACTTACGCAAGATGCTACAAAAGTTAATAATAAGGAATTACGCTATTATTGACCACCTGGTAATAGAACCTGACGCCCACCTGAATACTGTGACTGGAGAAACAGGTGCCGGTAAAAGCATCATTCTCGGGGCGCTTTCCCTTATTTTGGGTGAACGTGCCGATACATCCATACTCATCAATAAGTACGAGAAATCGGTAATAGAAGGCTACTTTGATGTGAGCGGTAATGAAGTCTTTAAAAGTGCACTCGCAGAAGCCGGTCTCGATTATGACGACCAGTGTATTATTCGCAGAGAAATCGCAGTAAACGGCAAATCCCGCGCGTTTGTCAACGATACACCAGTAACGCTGAATGTGCTTAATAAGCTCACATCTTTGCTGGTGGACCTGCACCAGCAGTTTGGCCACCTGGCACTGGAAGACGACAACTTCCAGATGGAGGCTTTAGACGCCATAGGCAACAACATGGATGCCGTGGCAGACTACCGAAAGTTATACTTCCAGCACAAAAGCACAAAACAGAAGCTGGCCGACCTGAGGGAGCGACAGTCGCAGTGGCAAAAGGAGGCTGATTATAAGCAATACCTGCTGGATGAACTGGTACAGGCCGGCTTCAAAGAAGAAGAAATAGAGCAGGCCGACCACCAGCTAAAACAAATGAGCCATGCCGAACGCATAATAAGTGTACTACAGGCCGGGCGAATAGTGCTGGAGGAGGGCGAGGCTCCGTTAGTGAATGAACTGAAGCGCATAAGCCAGCAACTGCAAAGCATCACGGATGTGATGCCGGAAATAAAACCACTCCAGGAGCGCATAACATCGGTATGGGCAGAACTTAAGGATATCGCGGGAGAAATGGAAATGGAGGAAGGCAAAATAACCCACGACCCGGCCGTGATGGAGGAACTGCTTCAACGATTGGACCTGGGGTACAAGCTGTTAAAGAAGCACGCAGCAAGGCATACATCTGAACTGCTGGAGTTGCAAAGAAAACTGACAGACGAGTTAAAGGCCACGCTGGATATTAATGAATCCATAGAGCGGCTGGCAAAAGAAGAAGGGGTGCTGTATAAAGAGATGGCCGAGGTAGCTGGTAAGTTATCGGCCCGTCGTAAACAGGTAATAACTCCGTTCACAAAAAGGATAAATGAACTGCTTTCACTGGTAGGTATGCCCAACGCCCAGTTTGATGTGCGCATGGAGCAAACTTCGCCCTCACCATATGGCGCCGACCATGTGCAGTTCATGCTGGATGCTAATAAAAGCGGACAGTTCCAGCCATTGCAAAAAGCGGCATCTGGCGGCGAAATGAGCCGCATAATGCTGTGTATAAAGTCGCTTACCGCCGAGGCGCTGCACATGCCCACCCTTATTTTTGATGAAGTGGATACCGGCATTTCCGGCGAGGCAGCAAGGCAGGTGGGCTTTTTGCTGCGCGAACTATCGCAGTATCACCAGGTCATCTGCATCACCCACCAACCACAGGTAGCCGCAAGAGGCTCAAGACATTTTTATGTGTATAAAGAAGCAGATAGCACTGAGCGACTTTCTACCAAAGTAAGAGTGTTGCAGCCGGGAGAGCGGGTGCTGGCAATAGCCCGCATGATAGGCGGCGAGCAACCCAGCGAAGCAGCCATCAACAATGCGCGGGAACTTGTGGAAATTTAGCAAACCTGTTATTATTATCTTTTCTTTACCTTGTGCGTTTCAAAGACACCTATGTCCGACCGCAGAAAGTTTCTCAGGTTCTCGTTTTTATCATCTGCTGCCATCTTAGCTGGCAAGAATCTGTTTGCAAGACCGGCTGCAAATCCTGACACTAAATACCCCGTCATTAAGGACCAGCCTATTGTTATCTCTACCTGGGATTTTGGCAAAGAGGCAAACGCCGCCGCATGGGAAGTACTGGGTAAGGGTGGCAGGGCGCTTGATGCTGTGGAGACCGGAGTAAAGGTACCGGAAGCAGATCCCAATAACCAATCTGTAGGGCTTGGTGGCCGCCCAGACCGGGATGGAAGAGTGACGCTGGATGCCTGCATAATGGACGAGAACAGTAAATGCGGATCGGTGGCTTGCCTGGAGCATATTGTTCACGCTATATCCGTAGCGCGGCTGGTGATGGAAAAGACGCCACATGTGATGATAGTGGGCGACGGGGCCTTACAGCTCGCGTTGGAGAATGGTTTTAAAAAGGAAAACCTACTCACCGCAAAGAGCGAGGCGGAATGGAAGGCGTGGCTAGAAAAAGCTAAATACGAACCAGTAAAAAATATTGAGAACCTGCACTTAGGTAAAGGTGGCAAGCCCGGCGACCATAATAACCACGATACTATAGGCATGGTAGCCATGGATGCGAAAGGCAGCATTAGCGGGGCATGCACTACCAGCGGTATGGCCTATAAAATACATGGCCGCGTGGGCGACTCACCTATTATAGGCGCCGGCCTGTATGTGGATAATGAAGTGGGCGCAGCCACAAGTACAGGCGTGGGGGAAGAAGTGATACGCATTGTGGGATCGCACCTGGTAGTGGAGCTTATGCGGCAGGGCGCAGACCCGGAGACGGCCTGCAAAAAGGCCGTGGAACGCATTATAGCGCGCAACCCGGAAGCGGCAAAACAAATACAGGTGGGATTCCTGGCGCTGAATAAAAAAGGCGAGTATGGCGCCTACGCCCTTCAAAAAGGATTCAGCTATGCGGTAAAGAGCGGGAAAGAAGAGCAGGTATATGAGTCTAAGTTTTTTTACGAGTAAACCGGTTTCATGATCCTAGAAGTTTGTGCGTTCAATATACAGTCTTGCCTGATTGCCGAACGAAGCGGGGCTGCACGGATAGAGCTTTGCGCTGACCCGTTGCAGGGCGGCACCACCCCATCTTACGGTACTATACTATATGCCCTGGAGCAGCTTTTCATACCCATATTCCCCATGATAAGGCCGCGGGGTGGCAACTTTATCTATGATAAGGACGAGCTGGAGATCATGAAAAAAGACATACAGCAGTGCCGGTCTTTTGGCTGCCCTGGTATTGCCACCGGCATACAGCTCCGCGATGGAAGCATAGATACAGAGCGACTAAAGCGCATAGTGGATTGGGCCTACCCGATGGCCGTTACCTGCCATAAGGTATTCGATACCACCCCCGATGCGTTCCAGGCGCTTGAAGATGTAATTGATGCTGGCTGTTCGCGTATCCTTACATCTGGTCTAAGCAAGAGCGCCACCGAAGGGGCAGACCTCATAGCAAAACTGATAAGCCAGGCCGCAGGCCGTATTATCATTATGCCTGGCGGCGGCGTGCGGTCGTCGAATATAGAGCAGTTGATAAAGGATACCGGGGCAAACGAGTACCATAGCTCCTGCCTGGTTTCAAAAGCAAATGACCAGGTTGCCGATGAAGAAGAAGTAAGGCTTGTGGCCGAATTGCTGATGAAGCAGGAAAGAGAGTAAAAGCGATTTTCAACCTTAAAATTACACAGAGTCTAATAATAAAATTCACATTGGCATTATTAGGCAGCGGGAACAACATCAGCATGTCATGGTTCGACGTGGCTCACCATGACAGTTCTTTTTTCGACTAAATATGAAATTTATTATTGTACTTAATATAGCTCAATAGAAATCCTGTCATGGTGAGCCACGTCGAACCATGACATGTTGAACAAGTATTCTTAGCTGGATCAAGGACTGAAAAGTAATTCCCTGCTGGATTTCTGATAAGTTATTGGCCTTCTTCACCCATTCATCACCTCTTCCCTTCGTATCAAATACTTCCCCAGCACATCAAACTCCACATTCACAATACTACCTTCCTCTATGTTGTGAAAGTTGGTGTGGGTGTAGGTGTATGGGATAATGGCCACAGTAAATTCGTCAATGCCGATATTAAATACTGTAAGACTTACGCCATTCACACAAATCGACCCCTTCTCTATGATGAGTGCGGCAAAGGCCTCCGGGAACCGGAACCGGAACAGCCAGCTTCCTTCCAGCGTTTTCTTTTCTATGCACGTTGCGGTGGCATCCACGTGGCCCTGCACAAAGTGGCCATCCAGCCGGTCGCCTGCTTTGAGGGCTAGTTCCAGGTTCACCTTTTCGTCCTTTTGCCAGGTGGAGAGATTTGTTTTGGCGAGCGTTTCTGCGACAGCCGTTACCTTGTAGCTATCTTCGTAGATCTCCACCACAGTAAGGCATACGCCATTGTGCGCCACACTTTGGTCCACCTTAAGCTCATGCGACAGCGGACTGCTGATAACAAAATGAATGTTTGACCCGTCTGCAACAATATCTGCAACCGTGGCTACTGCCTGAATAATGCCTGTGAACATGCCGCAAAACTATTGTATTTTTCTTGCCGTACCCGCATGGATAGTAACGACGTTGGTATCGGCTGCCACATGCAGTTGTATGTAAAGTACCGTTGGTGAATCTAACCGGTCTTTGATAATGGTGCCGCTTACGGTATCGCCAATACCGCAGTAATGCTGCCCCCAGTTTATGAGTGTACTGTCTCCTTCCGTGGTGTCCACAGTAGCTACATAAGTGGGGCTGGCTGTGAGTATCATACTATCGCCGTTGCTGCAAAAACCTGTTACAGCTATTTTGGTTTGCGAAAGCGAGTATATGTTCAGCGTCAGTGAATCGGTATAAATAAAGAAGCCATTTGATGCCAGGAATACCGAATCGTGATATTCATACTTACCTTCAAATAACTGGTTTGGGTAAAAGCAAATGGAGTTATCCGGTTTGCCGGGAAAGCCCCAGTTATAGTTAACCGCGTTAGGGTCATTGCAATACGGATTCGTGAGTCGTGGATCAGTAACCGGCTTGGGATCGGAATATTTGGCGCACGAAAAAAATACCCCCACACACACCAGGAACAACAATGCTGCCGAAATGAAATACCTCATACTCTTGTTAACGTATTTTCTTCAAAATTATTCAATTTTTATGGGAAAAAGGGTTAAAATTTGGTGGCAAGCGGGAATTAATAGCCCAATTTCTGTGCAGTTAATTAGTTGGTGGCCCCATCGGTAAATTTTATTTTGTGGATATCTTTGATTTTTATTTTTTATTGTATGGTAATGTGACAGGCGATTTCGACGGACCATGCAATTTTGGGTGCCCCCATTGGTGCCCCTATTTTTTTGCCTCACCACATCCCTCTCCAAGAGCTACCGTGTACCCACAAGTATTTATTATTAATATGGGCTACCCCATAGGGTAAAAGCTTTGTAGTAACACCTATGAAAATAAGTATTTGTGCTACGTAGGTGCACAACGATCATCCGCAAGTCGTTTTGCACCTACGGAGCAAAGCCCGTTTTATCCCTTTTTACTACAAAGCTTTCGCTCCTAACGGAGCGTCCATATTTTGCAAAGATGTGGGTACACGGTAGTCTCCAAGAGGAGAGGGTTAAGCAACGTAGGCGCGAGTCCGGTCATTTTTCATTTTTGTTCCATTTGGTTGCATTGCGATATTGTGCAAGAAGGATGCCAGAAATTGTGGGTAAGGGGATAAGATATTCACATTTTTGAGGGGGCTTGTAAGGCTGGTGTATGTGGGCTTGGGTGGGAAGTGGACTATTTAGCAAACGCCAGTTATAAACTGGTTCAATTGCGCAGACACGAGTTCGCTCACACACTGGGCTATGCGGCAAACTCGCGCCAGTTGAGCCAGTGGAAAGCATTGTTGGGTACATCGTTTGCTTTGTCGGAAAACATTTAGCTGCATATCTTTGAATGTCTTCCCTTCGACTATCGCTCAGGGCAGGCTCCGAGAGCATTTTATTTGCTCTTCCCGGTGCCCGCTAAAGCGGAACATCGGGAAGACCGTTAAAATAGGGAACTTGCAAAGTAATATCTAACAAATAACGTTAACCCAGCCATGCTATGAAATCTCTAAATGAACTGCAAAATATCAGGAACCAGTACACGTGTTTATGCGATGATACGGTGAGCTATGAAAAATTTTTGATCCCAACCCAGGGGAGCGGAATGTATGTTTGGTGTATGGGCGACGACGATCCGTATATAGACCTGGTGATGGGATATAGTTCGCTCAACTTTGGCCACAACAATCGGGAAGTAGTGGCAGCGGCGAAAAATGCGCTGGATAAATTAATTCATATCCATTCGTTTAATACAGAGGGCAAACTCCTTTTAAGCAAATTATTGATCGAAGAGCTGAACACCAATGAAAGTTTTGGCGTTTATTTTGATGTTAGCGGTTCTAATGTTGTTAGTGTTGCCATAAGGGTTGCCAGGCACTACACGAAGAACCGCAAGGTTGTTTCGTTCATTGGGGGATTTCATGGCGCAACAAATGTTACTTCTGCCGGGCTCACAGATGATGACATTTTGAATAAAGACCAATACTTGTTCAATGAATTTGAGAAAGACGTAATCAGGATTGAGTTTCCAGATCGCAGGATCGCGGGTTCATCGCTAAGTGCAATAGACAAGCTAACGAAACTAATAAGGGAAGCGGATATTGCTGCGGTTATCATTGAACCGGTTTTAGGTGCAGGCGGGTTCATCTTTCCGGAGGAAGATTTTTTATTGCAACTCAGGGAGCTGACCAGGGCAAACGGGGTAATTTTGATTTCTGACGAAATTCAGGTTGGCATGGGGCGATTAGGATACTTATATGCTTCAAAAAGGTATGGCATTGTCCCCGACATAATATTGCTGGCAAAATCACTTGCCGGAGGTATTTATCCTTTAAGCGCATTGATCTGTAAGTCTGAATTGTACAGCGTAGTGCCTTCCAAGGGGTCGGCATTTCATACTACGTTTAACAACAGCCCCTTTGGCTCAAGGCTGGCCTACGATGTTTTGTGCCTTGCAAAATCGAAAGGATGGTTTGAAAATGCACTGGTTACGGGTCAGTATTTATTGAGAGAATTGGCATTCCTGGATGAAAGTGAATTTATTTCCGGCCTTAGAGGAGATGGAATGGCATTGGCTTTTGATATTGTTAAACCTGCATCATACACGGCAATGACGGAGCGGGAGCTACCAAAACTGTTTGTGAATACCTGCTTAGAAAGAAAACTGATAGTTTGCACATCAGGAAAACGGGGCAATACCATAAAAATAACACCTCCTATTAATCTTACCATACCTGAATGCCAGGTAATAATTGGCCGGTTAAAAGAATGCTTTGTCGCGTTTTCAGATAAAGCGTTATTGGTTTAGACTATACCGCAATCGGAGATTGCAACCCACAAGGACGTAGATAACTCTACGCCTAGCTGTTAGCTTTTTAAAAGAACACTACGAACGACAAGGTACCTTTGACCAGCAGAAATCTAAAAATTATTTTGTTGATTTGAAAAATGTCCCTACCTTTATTCCATCAATCCCTCGCACGCCTCTGAATGTAAGCGCAATTTGCGAGGCTTTTTTTTGCCTATATTTGAATGAAATATACAAAAAAGCCGGAAACTCCTGAACAATGCTGCTCAATACTTGAGGAGAGAGGGTTGATAATTGATAGCCGAGATAGAGCAATAATTTGGAAAGAATCGAAATTTGTTTGCGAGCTAAATTAACTGATAAATACAGTATTTCTCATGGGTTCTTCTGGTACACTGATATAACCCTGTTTGATGATAACCAAATATTTGAGAACATCAATATGGAAATAAAAGAAACATTTGACGACCCTAAAGAACAATTTCTTAAATGGTTTAAGCATAAATATACAAGTGAAAATGTTCCCCCATCAAACATGGCTCTTGAAATATTGTCGTTAGGTAAACTAGCCAGACTATATAAGGCATTAAAGAATAGAGATGGGAAATCGGAAATTGCTAATGAGTTTAATTTACCGTCAGCAACAATTACATCGTGGTATATCTATTTAGCGAACTGGCATTTCGCGCCGGACAGGTAATATCTTCCCTTGCACGTATTGCCTTTGTAACCGAAGAGAAGCTATGATAACCCACAAGATTGCATACAATTTTACGGCTACATTGTCGCTTCTGCCAACCGATCAGGGCGGCAGGAAAAAACCTGTATTCGATCACTACAGGCCGTCATTCTCTTTTGGTTCAAAACAGCAGTATTCCGGGGAGATCATTTTTTCCGGTTCAGATGAATTACAGCCGGGCCCATCACCTACTGCACCAGTCAAGCTGCTACCTTCCCGGCACATCAGTGAACACCTGAAACCGGGGGTTATGTTCAAAATATTTGAAGGTGAAAAGGTTGTGGGGATGGGTTTAATCAATTCCATTGACAACGAGCGGTATATAGAAGCATAAGCATTTGCATTTAACGCTCACATTACATGTCCTGCGCGAGCGATGTTGGTCAGAAAATAAGACCAACATCGGCGGGGAAAGTAACAGTTGGGCGTAGATTTTATCTACGTCCTCATGGGTTGCAATCACCGCTCTTTCGGATGTTCCACAAAGAAGGCATAGGGAAGAATGGTAGTTTATTTGAATTTCCAATTTGCTGTTACGGCCTAATTTTCAGGAAATCCCATTAATGAGCAATCAATTGAATATTCATTAATCAAGTTCTCAATTTTTTGCGTAAACGTATTTTGGGGATTGAATGATCGCAGTAATCTTTCTATAA
>JABDBX010000019.1 GCA_013288445.1 Bacteroidota bacterium | reverse complement strand
GGCAAGTGTTGCGTCAGGCTTAACCGTGAAGCCTGCCGTATTGGTGGTCGTAACCGGGGTGCTGCACATTGTACCCGAGGTATAGAATACCGATGTTACCGTTACGGTTGTAACGCCTACACCTGCAAGCGAACCTGACGGTATAGTGAATACACCGCTTCCATCCATTGAAGCCGATCCTCCGGTTGTATTTGCACCGCTGAGGCCATATACCACAGAATATGGAGCAGTGCCGCCTACAAGGCTGCTTGCCGCTACAGTACGGCAGTATATTCGGTAACGGTAAGTACGGGCGGATCGGGTTGTTTATCAACTACAGCCTATACTACACCCGTAGTCGTTGGTGCAGGTGGCGCATCGCTTACCGGCACAACAGAGGAGTGCCCCGGCGCGTCAACTACGCTTCACCCTGCTACGGGTGGCGGTACATTCAGCAGCAGCAATACAGCGATAGCCACGGTGGATCCATCATCTGGTTCCTGGACGGGAGTTGCACAGGGAACGGCAGTGATAGAATATAGCTTATCTGGCGGCTGTTCCAGCTTTGTAACGGTAACGGTTGATGCTGGCCCTAATGTAAGTATGTTCAGCACATCGACCCCCTATATGTATGCAGGCGGATTTGAGGTAGTGCATTTCAGTTCCACAACACTGCCATCGGCAACTTACACCATAAGCTACACTATAAGCGGTGCTAACACGTCGTCGGGAATTGCAATTGCTGCTCCATTGGCGTTTACCGGTCCATCAGCCAGCTTTTTAACCAGTGCTCCGATTGGTTCTCCGGGCATTACTATAGTAACGATCAATTCGATTAAGAACACGACTACGGGTTGTATCAGCGCTTTATCAAGCGGCAATGTAGCCAGCTTTACGGTGAATCCTGTGGTGATACCGTTTGCCTGTCATTAATTTTTAAAGAACCCGGTGATCCCTCAAAAAGCCAAGTCGGTTTTTTGAGGGATCGTTGTTATAGCCCAAACCTGGTTTAATAAGCGGTCTTTTTCGGTATGGAGATGGTATTGAGGAATCGGTGTTTCTTCTGCATTTTCATTTTTACTGATAGTCAGTGACGATTGCAAAATAAATACCACCATCTGACTCGTTCTTTTTCATTTCTGCTTCGTTGCAAAAGTCCTTAAATAGCGCACTATTCGCGGATTTTGCACCTCGCATAAAAGAAAAATAACATCATCATATAGTGGCATTTATTTTGTCAACGTCACTTAACGAAAAGACAATTTTACGATAATAAAATAGTAACGTTCCGGTAAAACCGTATTGAAACGCGAGTTGTTGTTTTGCAACAAAATTCACAGATCATGCGGTTGAAAGCTATTTTGGTTCTTTTGTTTATTAATGTATTGTTGGGTTTCCATGTAGCTGCGCAGGTTACATCGGCAAGTATGGTGGGGTTTGTAAAAGATGATTCCGACAAATCACTGGTGGGAGCAATAGTGCGCGCCACGCACCTGCCATCAGGTACCGTATATGGCACGGATGTGAAAAGCGATGGGAGTTTCAATTTGCAGAATATGCGTGTGGGTGGCCCTTATAAAGTTACTATAAGCTTTGGGCTGGATGTAGTGCGTTCTTATGATAATATTACCCTGGAGCTTGGTGAAACGTATCAATTGGTTGCGAGTAAAATTAATACCACACAGCAATTAGAGGGAGTATCTGTAAAGGCCAAAAAAAGCGCCATTTTAAATAGCCAACGTACGGGCGCATCGACCATCATCACGGCAGACGAAATAGCTACTATTCCAAATATATCCCGAAGCGCATTAGATTTTACCAGCCTTACACCGCAAAGCAGTGGCACTAATTTTGCGGGTAGGAACAATTTGTACAATAATGTGCAGATCAATGGCGCTAATTTTAATAGTTCATTTGGGTTGAGTTCTGGATTTGCCGGTGGCGGGATGCCTATCCCATTGGACGCTGTCCAGGAAATACAAGTAGCATTATCGGATTTTGATGTACGCCAAAGTGATTTTACAGGGGCAAACATCAACCTGGTAACGCGTAGCGGCACTAATGAGTTTACTGGGTCGGCCTATACCTATTATCGCGACCAGAGTTTTAACGGTACCCATGTCGGATCCGACAATTTGCCGCCCGCTACAAAATCAATCAATAATGTTTTTGGCGCAAGGCTTGGCGGCCCGATCATTAAGAACAAACTTTTCTTTTTTGTGAACGGGGAATATGAACGAAATGTTCACCCTGCAATGAGTCCCGCTTATACGGCTAATACTAATGGGGCAACAGGGCCGACCATTTCCAGGGCTAACGCAGATAGCATGCAGGACGTATCTGATTTTGTAAAGAAACAATACCAGTATAATACCGGCGCATATCCTGGCGGCCCAGGTTACGACAATACCTTTACCAGCACCTATACCCGTTTCATAGCCCGCCTTGACTATAATCTTGATGATAAAAATAAGCTTGACGCGAGCTTTACACATTATAATGCCAGTATCCCGAGTCTTGTAAATTCTACCAGTGCTGCCGGGGGAAGCGTCTCTAATGGCCGCGACGGCCAAAATGCGCTGTCATTTGCAAATACTGATTACAGTACCGTTCATACCGTAAATTCGTATAGCCTTGAATGGGTGAGCGCAATAAGCAGCAACGTTTCTAACCAGGTACTTACCACTTACACGCAGGCAAGAGACACACGTAGCAGCCCTAGTACCCAGTTCCCATTTATTGATATTCTTGACCCTCAGTCAGGAAGTCCAACGGACAATATTATGAGCCTTGGCTACGAATTGTTTACTTACCAAAACGATGTGAAGCAAAACACCCTTACGCTTTACGATAACGTTACTGTGCGTGCTGGTATTAACAATTTCACGGGCGGCGTTTCTTACCAATACCTGACCTTTGCCAATGGTTACTTTCCGTATGGTACTTCCTACTATCGATTTGCTTCCACACAGGATTTCATGAGTGGTAATGCGCCTACGGTATTTGGCTACACATATCCTTACCAGGGACAGAGTGGGTATTCCACTGTTCACTACGGCCTGCCGGGAGCATATGTTCAGGACAAGGTAAACCTGCTAAACAACCATCTTATGCTTACTGGTGGTGTAAGGGTGGATATGCCACTGTACCTGAATACCATACCGCAAAACAAATACATTGATACGCTTAACCTGCTTAACCCAAATTCGGCATATAATAATGGCTACGGGACTGCGTATAACACGACTCACTACAATGCCAACCAATGGCCGAAAGAAAAGCCAGTTATTGCTCCCCGCTTTGGGTTTAACTGGTCGCCATTCGATAGCAGAAAATTACAGATACGCGGCGGTACCGGCGTGTTTTTAGGCCAGATACCGTTTGTATGGTTCACCAATGCACCGGCAAACTCGGGTGTTGTTTCCAACAATGTGCAGGTTACCGATCCTACGGTTCTAAAGTACCTAACTTTCCAGCCCAATCCTGATTCTGCGATAGCACACCTGCCCACGGCAATACGCAACCAGTATTTTCCGCAGCAGAGCGGCAATGCCGTTCCCGGATTGGTATCCATAGTAGCCCCTGATTTCAAGATGCCGGAAGTGTGGCGTTCTGACCTTGCTGCAGACTACAAACTACCCTGGCTGGGGATAATAGCGACGTCGGAATTTATCTATACTAAAGAGATCTATGCCGTTTACCAGTTCAATGCAAATCAGCCTAACCCTACCGGAGACATGGTCGATTCGAACGACCACAGACCGACTTATCCCGGGTCAAGAATATACTCTGGCATAAGCGGCGTATATATACTTGCCAATTCCAAACCCGGCTACTCGTACTCCGAGACAATAGGGGCGGCAATACCGGCTAAAAAGGGCTTTTATGGTTCCATCTATTATACCCGTTCTTATGCGGCAGAAGTTTCTGCCAATCCCGGTTCACAGGCAAGCTCGGCCTGGGAAGGCTTAGACCATTTGAATACACCAAATGAAAATATGCTGGCTCCATCGGCATATTACACGCCCAACCGCATTGTCGCCACTGTATCTTATCGTTATGAGTACCTGAAGCACCTTGCAAGTACGTTATCCCTTTACTACAGCGGATCGACCGCAGGCAATTTCGATTTTACTTATTACGATGATGTAAACGGAGATGGTATTTATGGGCAACTTATATACATACCCCATGATGCCAATGAACTGAAATGGAAATCAATAGTGGACAGGAATACTGGGAAGGTTTTATTTTCAGCAGCACAGGAAGCGGCAGCGTTCAATGCCTTTATAAGCCAGGATAAATACCTGAACAGCCACAGGGGGCAGTATATGCAGCGTAATGGTGCGCATTATCCTTTTTATAATAGCCTTAATCTTAAATTCATCGAAGATGTGTTTACAAAGATCGGTAAACGGAATAATTCATTGCAGTTCACCGCAGATATTCTGAACCTCCCGAACTTGATAAACAAGAATTGGGGAATAGAGAAGACGCTGACCATTCCTTATGGTTCTATCCTTAGCGGCTCAACTACAAAAGGCGTTACCACCTATCAAATGGCAACGATGATAAACGATCAGGGGCAAACTGTATTGCCAACAAGCACATTTATGAACACAGTCTCTACTGGCAGCACATGGAGTATGCAACTTGGTTTGCGGTATAATTTTTAACCCTTTCGTTTACAATTTGGTTAGAATTTCTTAGTGCCGGCTTAATATTTTAATAACACGCTTCATTGACTTTTGCCGAAACAAATTTTTATGAAAAAGACAATTTTACTTTCCTTGTTCGCAGTTTTCTGCACATGTGCGAATGCCCAGGTAACTTCACTGGTTGAGAATTTTGACGTGTGTGACAGTATTTCTCCAGGGCCAGGAGGATCTCCAAAAGCTTATTTTCCACCGAACTGGTATAACTACAGCGTAACCGGCGACCAGGTATGGGAAGGCTATTCGGAATATGGCTTTCTTAATTCTGCCTGCATGGAAATGAACGGATACGCCGCAGGCAGCAACTATGCCAACGAAGACTGGCTGATAACCCCGCAACTGACGTTGAGCAGCTACACAAATATTTACCTGAATTTCTACGCACTGTATAAATTTGCAGGCGACTCGTTGCACATTATGGTGTCTAATAATTATACTGGTACAGGGTCTCCTACAGCAGCAACATGGCATGAGCTTGCTCATCCGCATACAACGATGTTTGACGATACCGGTGCACTTGCATTTAAAAAATTCCAGGTAAATCTTACCTCTTACAAATCAACGCCGCTTTACGTTGGGTTTAAATACACTTCGTCTGATACAGACGGCAGCAGGTGGAATATAGACAGCGTTGCAACATCTACTATTGCGTTGGGAACTTATCCCACCACAGGTGTTAAGGAGATCAGCGTTGCTCAGCTTCCTGTTTCGGTGATAGGCCAGGCCACTGCAAATGAGATCACCGTAGGATATCAAGCAGCCGAAGGACAATACACACTTGTGATATTTGACCTTTTGGGTAAAAAGGTTTATGCCCAAAATATTACTTCAAACGGCAGCTATGAGATGTTGCCTGTTAATAATCCTGGACTTGCAACTGGTATGTATGTTCTAAAGATCGGGAATGAAAACAGTTATGGCGTTACGAAGTTTGTAGTGCAGTAACAACATCATTTTTACTAACTTGAAAAAGGCCGTCTCAATCGAGGCGGCCTTTTTTGCTTTCGTGAGAAGTGTTGATGCAAATGGTTACTGTATCAATTTCAGAACTCCTTGCACCTCGCAATTTGGTATGCGGCATTTGGCTAGCATATTCGCAAGCCCCCCCGGCCCTGAGCAGCCGTGTACCCACAAGTGTTTATTGATAATATAGTATGCCCCAGCGGGGCTACCTTTTTGTAGCATCAAGACAAAAAAACATGTAAATGCCCCGTTGGGGCTAACATCAATCGCAATTGGTGTTAGCCCCAACGGGGCACATCCCAAGTTGTTCAATATTTGGCTACAAAAAGGTAGCCCCGCTGGGGCATATCGTGGCATGAAATACAGTAATATAGATGTGGGTACGCGGTAGAGCCCTGAATGGAGATGCTATGTAAAACGCGAGTTATCTCGATTATTTCAATTTGCGAACGAGCCCTTCAAAACTCTTGATTCTATTGATGCGGATAAGGTGTTCTGAATTTCGTGAGGTTGCTTCGTTCCTCGCAATGACGCGAGTTGGTGTGGTGGGCAGGACGAGTAACAATGTCATTTTCAAACAGCTTTGGCGTATCAATTTTTTTGCCTGCAGTGAGGGCAGTTCGATTCGCGAGGTGATTTAATAGTGATATTACCTACATCAGCATACCAGCTATGGTTGCGGAGAGGTAAGAAGCTAATGTGCCGCATAGCAGCGCTTTCATGCCCAGGCGGGCAAGGTCTGTTTTACGGCCGGGGGCGAGTTCGCCGATGCTGCCTATCTGCATTCCTACGCTACTGAAATTGGCGAAGCCGCAAATAGCTATGGTAATTATGGTAAACCCCTTCGGTGTGGTCACAGGTAAGGTGTTGGCTGTAAGATTTGAGAAGGCCACAAATTCATTGATACTGAGCTTTTGTCCGAGCAGGGTTGCTGCGTTGTTAACATCAGCGGAGGGCACACCCATAGCCCAGGCGAACGGGTAAAAGAGTTTTGCGAAAATAACATCGAGCGAGAGTCCGTGGACTACATGCCCCAGTATCCAGTTGGTCATAGCTATCAGGGCGATGAAGCCCATTAGCATGGCCATTACATTCATTGCTATTTTAAAACCATCGGCGGCGCCGTGAGTTATGGCATCTAGCAGATTGGCGTAGGTGCTTTTTACATCCAGTTTCACTTTGCCCATTGTTTGCGATTCTTCAGTTTCCGGGAAAACTATTTTGGAAATGACCAGTGCGCCAGGTGCCGCCATGAGGCTTGCTGCTATAAGATAATCGGGCCGGGCGCCCATATTGGCATATACAATGAGGATGCCGCCCGAGATACAGGCAAGACTGCCACTCATGGATGCAAGCAGCTCACTGCTGGTCATTGTAGGCAGGTAACCACGTATCATTACCTGTGCCTCTACCTGGCCCACAAATGCGCTGGCAATATTGCTTAACGCCTCAGCCCCGCTTACCCGCATTACAAAATTCATAGCCCTTGCAATGATGGAAACAATGAACTGCATAATGCGCAGGTGGTAAAGCATAGCCACCAGTATGCAAACCAATATAATAACGGCTGTGAGATTGAACGCAAAAACAAATACCGGCGCAGTGCGGTAATTCACAACATTACCGGCATGATCGTACACGCCGATGCCGCCATATATAAAGCCTGCGCCTTGTTTTGCGAAGCTCTCTAATTTCTGCATCCCATGCCCCAGGTATTGGAAGAAGAAGTTTATGGCAGGCACTTTCAACACCAGCACGGCAATGAGCGCCTGCAAGCCCAGCCCGCTCAGCACAAGGCGCTTATTTATGCGTTTCCTGTTGTTGGAAAAAGCAAAAGCAATTCCAAGTATCAGCAGTATGCCGATGATGCCGGTAAAACGTTCCATTTTATATTAGTGCATTAAGATGCTCTAATATAAAGGTATATTATTGATTGGAATGTTAAGGATTCAGTGTATTGGTTCTCCCAACCATTATCTGATCAATGTAACATTGCCTTTAAAGGTTTGGGTGATTCCTTCCGGACTTTCGATAATGACGAGATAGTTGTAAGTGCCCATATCCTGCGGCGCGCCGTAGTAGGTGCCATCCCAACCTTTGTTATCGCCATCAGTAACGTGATAAACTAATGCGCCCCAACGGTTATATACGCTCATATTTACCAGCTTGTAGTACCCAAGATTTGCGATGCGGAAGAAGTCATTCCGTCCGTCATTGTTGGGTGTGAAGGCATCGGGTATAAAGATATTGTCGTAGGTCAGGTCTATTTTAACCGAGTCTGATGCAGGGCAACCATATTTATCAAGGCCATGAACTACATATGTGGTAGGCGCCAACGGGGTTGCAACCGGGTCATTAATGTTGGTGTTGTTAAGCGAACCGTTATCTGGCGTCCACATATAGTAGAGTACGCTATCCGCATTGAGTTGAATACTGCTGCCATAAGGAATGGTGTGGTTGGCAGTGATATTTTTGATGGAGGCACTGGCTACATGCACGGTCACCTCACCAGTAGTGATACAACTGGAACCTGCAACAGTAGCGGTTATTGTGTAGGTAGTGGTAGTTGTGGGGGAGGCGATTGGCTGCCGGGTATAGGGGTTAGATAAACCGGTGGAAGGGGACCAGTTGTATGAAAGCCAGGTAGGGCCATGGACCAATAGTTGCATTGATGAATTGAGGCAAATGGTTGTGTCCTTAAAGGCTACAGATACACCTGGGTTGGCAACAGTTATTAATACAGAGGCCGAGGATGAACAACGCCCATCAATAGATGTTGCGGTAACTGTGTAGTCGGTTGTAGTATCTGGTGTTGCAATTGGGTCTTGTATAAAGGGATTGCTAAGACCGGCTGCAGGTGACCAACTATAGCTAAGCGCCGGGTCGCCGGTTACCAGCATGGATACGGAGGCGCTGCCACACAGCGAGGTATCAGCAGTAAGCAGGGTTATCACGGCGTTGTCCACAACCACGGTTACGGCTGACGTAATGGTGGGGCAGCCAGAGCCGGTAAGGGCAGCATTCATTATGTAAGTGGCGGTGGCGGTGGGTGAGGCAGTGGGCTCTGCAATTGCGGCGCTGCTTAACCCGGTTGCCGGCGACCAGCTATAGGCAAGACCTGGCGTACCCGTAGTGCGCAAGGGGAAAGATACTCCGCTGCAGATAGTGGTATCGGGGGTAAGGATGTGGGCGGACGGGGTGTCCATGATATTTAGGGTTATACTATCGGCAATACCACAACTAAACGATGACAATAAATATACTGATACTGTTTTGGATCCCGTTGTAGTGGTTGACAGGCCGGAGATCGTAAAGACCACACTGTCGGCGCCAGTTGCTATTGTGGCGCTATCTGGCGCTGTAAAGTCTGTGCCGTGGATGGCTGTTCCGCCAAAAATAAAATGAACGGTTTGTGCGCTGGTTGTAGCGTGGGCGCTTATTACCTTAATAGTGGCGGGCGAGCAACCTTTTACAATAGTATTAGGAACGCCGTTAACGGTAGTTCCGACAACGCTGGTGTGATCGAAAGCGAATGAGTTGGTCTTCAGACTTCCGGCTTCAATAAAAACGCCGGAATCATAGAGGGCATTACCTGCGTCGCAAATGCTTATTTTCAAATGATAGGTATCGCAAGGTGCTACGCTATGGAAGGCCGTCATTTTATTGGTGTAACCTTTATAGGTCAGTTGTGTGCCACCTGTATTGTCGTAATAGTAAGCAGTAAAAGGCGAACCGGCGCCCATGGCTGTGCAGTTGGCAAGCGTATAGCCAGGGCCTGGGATGCCGCTATTTACGCTGTTTACTGTTACGGGGATGGTTGTTCCCGGAATGAGGGCCATGTTCTGGGTACCCACGATTCCTGGCCCCGAAATAAAGAACGCGAACGCATCGTTGTATGGCCCACACGTGGAGTGGTTATACTCTTCAGAACCGAATTGATAATTGAAGCTTACTGTATCTCCCTTGGGTACAAAGTCGAACTGGAGTGTGCAGGCGTCAAATAAGGTAGCTGTCAACGCTAGTGTTGCGAGCGCCGGGTCGCCGGGAGCGCTGTTGTTTGTGCTGGCAAGGTATGATTCAGCCCCGCTTGCAAGCACAGCTTTGCCAGTGGTAAGGAGTATGCCACTATCTATGGTGAGTGGTGTGGCAACGGAAACAAATGTGCCGTTTGCAACCGTGGGGCAGGTGAGGGTCGGCGACAAGATCGTGATTCCCGGCCCGGCGAGTTTGGCAGCCAATATGGCTGCCGGCTGGCCCGGCGTCACTGTAAGCTGGGAGAAGCCGGCAGTGGAAAACAAGGATAAAATGGCTAATGATATAGAGTAGATAAATCGGTAATTGTTCATGGTAAGTTCCTTTTTTGCAAAGGACTTAAAACCATGTTATCGCAACATTACGGCAGTATGAAAGTTTAGTAACAAGGCTACTTTCAGGCGGTTTATTTAGTTTCCTGTAACCACGATTTTCTTTGTGTATTGTTCGTTGCCAAAGGTAAAGCGGGCAAAATAAATGCCTGGCTTATCAAGACTTAAATTGTATGTATGTAGTCCTGGATTTTGCAATTCATTTTCTGTTACCTGGGCAATCTTACTGCCGATGATATTGAATATCTCTACCGCGATATTTAGTGTTGCAGTTAACTGGTAGCCAATGGAGATTTCACCGTTTGAAGGATTGGGATAGATGGCAACGGTCTCACCACCTGCAGTTGGTTGTTGTATGCCGGTGGTGCCACAACCATTGACAGAATTGAGTGTGCCGCTGAGTGATGTGAAATTGGCATAAAAGGATTGGTAGTAATCGTTTGCTATTGCCGGGTTGTGGATGATGAGCGTATTCTCATCATTATCATCGTTTGCAGAGGATGTCCAGTTGTGAGAGCCGGTAAGCACCTGTGGATCAGAGCATGTATCGGAAGGGTCAACAATCATCATTTTGTTGTGGTAGATGTATGCGCCACTGTACGTCTTAAAGCCGGCGCCGAGGCCCGCAGTCAAAATGCTATAGACGCCGGGGGACGCCGTGTAGGTATATTCGTCCACTATAACGAGTGTATAAACACCGCTTGTTTTTTTAGCGACAATATTGGTAGCCATTGCAGACTGCGTCATGCAATAGACACCCGCATAAAGATCGGTATTTGCGCTGGCTATTGAGGTAAGGATGTGGTTAGTAGTATTATCAGTTGGGCTGAAATATAATTCTACCAGGCTGCCATCGATATAGAATGTGTGGCGGCCAAGATCAGTTTTTGCGGGGCCAAATTTTGAATTTGCGACGTTAGGTGTGTCTGTTGTACTACCCCACATCAGGTTAAATTCGTCGGTGTAAGCGTGGGCCAACGCCGAGTCCTGGATAAAGAGGATGTTATTAAAGTCTTTATGGATCATCTCGCTGCTCCAGTCTTCTGAGCCCGTGCAAAGTATGGCGTCGCCGGCATTGGGAGTGTATGCATCAATGATGATGAACTTATTGTGCATGATGCCGGAGCTTACCGGCCTGCCAAGTGTAGGTATAGTTGTATCTAACGAATGCAGGCCGGAGTTTGAAGAGCTCCCGTCATATATCCAGCGCACGGTTACGCCGCGTGCGTGGGCACTATCCACAGCCGCCGCAATATTTGCGTAGGCCCCGTCATAGGTATCCTGGGTGTAATCGTATTGGGCAATGTCTATTGTATATTTTGCACGGTTAATGTAGGCAACAATAGTATCTCCCATAGTTCCGTTTGGCAGGTAAACAGCATTTTCAATGGTCGCAACAGCATTGTTAACCGGGTTATTGAAGTAGGCTTTGATCTTTCCGCCCGCTGTTGCGTTTATTGTGCCGGCAATTAGGAATAGAGGGAAAAGAAGGGTTGATATTTTGAATGATCTTGCTTTAGAATATTGCATGGTTTTACTATTTTGATTGTCTCAAACGTTGGCGATCCGGATGTATGATAACGGCGGTTTACGATTTAAAAACTTTTTCAAGTACCGCAGATAACCTTATCCCGGCTATAAGCAATTGCTGCTCAATGATCTTTTTATTTTTGTCGATGTATGCCTGGTCTATGTTGTTTTCCTGTGTATTGAAATCATATACGTTTGGCAGCAGTGCGCGGGGCTCCTGCATCCACACTTCTATGTTCACGTCTTTTAGTTTTGCTATTTCTTTTTTGCTGAGATCTTTATACAGGGCCAGGCACTGATCGGTGGTAATGGCTTCGCTTTCTATTATTTCTGTGTCCCATATTTTATGGAGGTTACTTGGGTGCGTGAGGTAATTCGCACGTATATCGTTACCTCCTTTATCTGTGCCATAACCCACATGAAGCGGCTGGTGCATATCGCCGACAAGGTGGAAAATAACCATGAGATCTGTCTTAATAACGCTATCAGGGAGTTTGTCCTTATGCCCCAGTTCATCAATTGCATTGTTAAGCGCGTTTATCACATTAGCGTCCTTATTGGGTATATATTCGCTGCCTTTTTCCACATTTACGTAATGCCATGTTTTCATGTAATCATATCTGTGGTCGCTGCGTACTTCATCCATCCAGGTGCTGGCTTGCTCAATAGTTGTTGCTCCCAGGTACTTGTAAACAGCGGTCTTAGTGTTGCTATCAAGCATAGTGAAAGCTATCTCGGCAACTATGCCGTGGCCTTTCTTGCCCCAGGCAAATAAATTGTGTGGAAGCGATACCAGTATCGCGGCGGCTAATAATATTGATGATGTTTTTTTCATTAAGGTAAAATATGAATTTTGTTGTTAAAAATTACGCAATGCGCTTTTGAATGGCGTATCGGCAACGTTTGCGAAAGTAAGTTAGGGTATGGGACAAGAATCCGTGTTGCAAAAAGGTAATTATTGTTTAACCTAAAATTGATGCATTGACAAGATTAAGTTCATGCTTGTTTAACATGTGGCCGCGATAATAATGAAGCTTGTTGTATCTTTTTGTTTCACAAAATTATGTTTATGAATTGAATGCGGTGTTTTAAGAATTTGACATTGGGAGCTTTATTTTTTGCAGTAACAATTTCTTTAAACACAGTTAACATGGCAGTAGTTTTTCGATAACATTGGAAAGGGATTTTTGCTACCTCAAAATCCCGTGTCATGTCAAGAACGTTATCTTTAAAGTCAGTCAAGCCGCTAGTTGTTAAATCATTTCTCTCCGTTTGTATTGCTGTTTTATCATTGGTGGCGCCCGGTAGTATTTCCGCGCAAACACTTGTGTTAAGCCAGGTTTATGGCGGCGGAGGTAACTCAGGCGCTCCTTATACGAATGACTTTATAGAGATATTTAACCCGGGTACCACTTCCGTGTCTTTGTCGGGCTGGTCGGTTCAGTATGCATCATCTTCCGGAACTACCTGGCAGGTTACAACGCTTTCGGGCTCCGTGGCTCCAGGGCAGTATTTCCTTATACAGGAAGCGGCGGGTACGGGCACGGCAACTTCATTGCCTACACCTGATGCTACGGGCTCTATTAATATGAGCGCCACAACCGGGAAGGTAGCTTTGTTAAATACTACTACTGCTCTTACTTCAGCGTTAGGCACGGGAGCTTTGTCAAGCGGCACAATGTCAACATACGGTATTATTGATTTTATAGGATATGGTACCGGGAATACCTTTCTTACAGCCGTTGCCCCGGCACCATCAAACACAACTGCCGAACTGAGGGCTGGATCTGGCTGTACAAATGCCGGTAACAACAGCTCTGATTTTTCCGCAGTAAGCCCCAGCCCGAGGAATAGCGCGTCTTCGCCCGGTTTTTTGATCAGCGGAGGGTCCGGAGTTGGGATATGCACTGGTTCTTCTACTACCCTTACGGCTACAGGTGGCACTACATATACCTGGTCTCCTTCAACAGGCTTGTCTGCTACGACAGGGTCAAGCGTTACAGCCAATCCATCATCAGCGACTACCTATACTATAACGGGAACGAGCGGTATCTGCGTAGGTGCATCTACAGTATCGGTTACGGTTAATGCTATACCTACCATAAGCGGTGGAAGTGGCGTTGCTATATGCTCTGGTTCGTCCACAACGTTAACCGGCTCAGGTGGCACCACGTATTCATGGTCCCCGTCCACTGGGTTATCTGCAACAACAGGCACAAGTGTTACAGCTAATCCATCATCAACTACTACCTATACGGTAACAGGCACAACATCGGGATGCAGTAATACTGCTACCGTTACTGTAACTGTAAATTCTTCACCAACAATAAGCGGCGGTTCCAATGTGGGCATATGTTCCGGATCTTCTACTACACTCACGGCTTCGGGCGGTGTTACCTATTCCTGGTCGCCGTCAACCGGGTTATCCGCGACGACGGGAACAAGCGTTACTGCCAATCCAACATCAACCACGACCTATACGGTAACCGGAACAAATGCGAGTAGCTGCAGCAACACTTCAACCGTAACAGTAAGTGTAAATTCAATACCAACAATCAGCGGAGGTTCGGGAGTGGCTATTTGTTCCGGCTCCTCTACGATGCTTACAGCATCTGGCGGAGTAACTTATTCGTGGTCGCCATCAACTGCGCTATCCGCAACAACCGGCACGAGTGTTACCGCCAATCCAACATCCACCACTGCCTACACAGTAACCGGAACGTCGTCTGCCGGTTGCAGCAACACAGGTACGGTAACTGTAAGTGTAAATGCATTGCCAACGATCGGTGGTGGTGCTAGTGTAGCTATATGCGCCGGTTCATCTACAACACTTACGGCGTCAGGCGGAGATACCTATTCATGGTCTCCATCAACCGGGTTATCATCAACAGTTGGTAGCAGCGTTAGCGCCAATCCATCGTCCACAACCACTTATACCGTTACGGGAATAGGCTCAGGTTGTAGTAATGTGGCGACTGTTACTGTCACGGTAACAGCCCTGCCAACGGTAAGCGCAGGTTCAGGAATAGCTATTTGCTCCGGTTCGCCTACTACGCTTACGGCATCAGGTGGCACCACTTATTCCTGGCTGCCATCAACTGGGTTATCAGCAACTACAGGAACGAGTGTTACGGCTAACCCATCGTCAACAACTACTTATACTGTAACCGGAACAACGACGGGTTGCAGTAATACAGCCATTGTTGCGGTAACGGTAAATTCAATACCATCTGTAGGGGCCGGATCGGGTGTGGCTATTTGCGCCGGTTCGTCCACCACGCTTACCGCGTCTGGCGGTGCCACTTATTCCTGGTCTCCATCAACGGGGTTATCAGCAACTACGGGAACAAGTGTTAGCGCTAATCCATCAAGTACAATTATATATACCGTGACCGGTACCACCTCTGGTTGCAGCAATGTTGCCACGGTGGCGGTAACGGTAAATTCAATACCTTCCATTAGCGCAGGTTCCGGGGTGAGCATTTGCGCCGGTTCGTCAACCAGCCTCAGCGCGTCAGGTGGCACAACTTATTCATGGTCGCCATCGACCGGGTTGTCTGCCACTACCGGAACAAGTGTGACTGCTAACCCAACTTCAACAACAACCTATACGGTAACCGGTACTACTTCGGGCTGTAGTAGTACAGCTTCTGTCTCCGTAACGGTCAATCCGCTACCGGTTCCCGGCACAATAACAGGAACGACAACAGTTACGTTAGGAGGTACGACATCATTGTCTGATGGTTCATCCGGCGGTAGCTGGAGCAGCACGAATACTTCTGTGGCTACTGTGGGCACGGCGGGTCTTGTTACCAGTGTTGCCGTAGGTTCAACTATTATATCTTATACCGTTACCAATGGTTGTGGCACGCTTGCTGCAACGGTGTCCGTAACTGTTGCTTCTCCAACCTTTACTAGAGGCAATATAGTTGTTTTGCGTGCAGGTGATGGCTCGGGTACTTTGTCGGGCACGAGTGCGCCAATATTTGCGATCGAGTATTCTACATCAGGCTCTGCAACAGGGTTTAGTGTGGCGCTTCCTACAACAACGGTTTCCGGTGTTCCGCCTATTACCATGAGCGGCTCGGCAACATCAGAAGGCCAGATGACTATGTCCGCTGAAAGGGACCGGCTGGTTATTGAAGGATATAATGCAGTTGCAGGCACAGCCAGCATTGCAGGCACTTCTTCCGCTACTGTTCCCAGGGAGTTATTTGCAATAAATTCAGCGGGCACTTATTCTCTTGGCGCGTCTTCAACTTCGGCCTATTCTGCCAACAATATCCGTTCAGGCACTGCTTCCGGCTCCAATTTTTTTAGCGCTGGCACACCAAGCGGCATACAATATCTTAACAGCAGTACTGCGCTTTCAACGGCGCCCACCAACACCAGGGTAGCGCAGATATTTAACGGCCAGCTTTATTTTTCAGCATCCAGCTCGCCCTACAAGGGAGTAATGACCATGGGAACAGGAATACCCACCACGAGTGGCCAGACAGCGACCGAAATCAATACCACTGATGCGGGCAGCGCTTATGGCTTCTCCATCAGTCCGGACAGCACTATTATGTATATTGCGGACGATGCAGCAGGGTTGCTCAAATATACACTTAGCGGTGGTTCCTATGCATTTGCCTATACGGTAAATGCAACGCCGGTTAGAGGCATAGCAGTAGATTACTCTGGTTCAAGCCCAGTGATCTATGCTACACCGGCGACCGGTACAACAATAACAAAAATAACGGACGCAGGTTCCGGATCTTCTTCTTCTACTATTGCAACTGCTCCGACGAATACGGTGTTCCGTGCAGTGCAGTTTTCGCCTTCCTGCTTTGCAAGTATAGCGGTATCAGGTTCATCTTCTATATGCAGTGGTACCGGAACATCTGTGACGATAACCGGTAATCCGACTGCAACTGTATCTTATAATATTAATGGCGGTTCAACAACAACGGCAACTATTGGCGTCAATGGCAAAGTGGTTTTGAGTACCGGTACACTGACAGCAAATACCACCTATAACCTGTTGAGCATATCCACAACAGCTTGTTCATCGGTGACATTGTCAGGAAGCGCCACGGTTACCGTTAACCCAGTACCGGCAACTATTACCGGAACTACAAATGTATGTACCGGTTCAACAACAACTCTGAGCAACACCGCAACTGGCGGCGTATGGACCAGCAGCAATACGGCTACTGCAACTGTTGGTTCGGCAAACGGGATAGTAAGCGGCGTAGCCAGCGGCACGGTAAATATCACATATACATTGCCATGCGGTTTTGTGACGGCTCCAGTAACTGTGAATACAGTACCGGCAGCTCCGGCGTCAATAACAGGTACTTTGACGGTTTGTGTGGCCAGTACAACTACCCTTGGCAACACAACATCGGGAGGGGCATGGAGCAGTGGCTCAACGTCCGTTGCAACAGTTGGCTCAACAGGTATAGTTAGCGGCGCATCTTCTGGGACAGCCACAATTAGCTATACATTGACCAACGGCTGCGGCAATACTTCTGGCACAGCAATCGTAACTGTAAATCCATTACCAACAACACCGGCGTCTATAACAGGAACACTAAATGTATGCGCCGGAAGCACCACGACTTTGAATGAAACGTCAACCGGTGGTACTTGGAGCAGTGTTACAACTGCTACAGGCACTGTAGGTACAACTGGTATCGTAGCCGGTATATCGGCGGGCACCACTACTGTTAGCTATACAAATACCAATAGTTGCGGCAGTGCGGCGGCATCCGTTATTGTAACCGTAAATCCATTACCAGCGACGCCCGCGTCTATAACGGGTACTTTAAATGTTTGTGCAGGAAGTACAACTTCATTGGGCGAGACATCAACGGGTGGTACATGGAGTAGCGTTACGACAGGTACCGGCACGGTAGGCACGACAGGGATTGTAACAGGGATATCAGCAGGAACAACAACAATCAGTTACACCAATACTAATGGCTGCGGGAGCGCGGCGGCAACGGCAATTGTAACGGTCAATCCGCTACCGGCCACACCAGCGTCCATTACCGGCACTTTGAATGTATGCATAGGAAGCACAACGACTTTGAATGACGGAACAACAGGTGGGGCATGGACCAGTGGCGCTACTGCTACGGCAACTGTAGGTACATCTGGTATTGTAACAGGGGTAGCTACCGGTACTGCAACCATAAGCTATACCGCCTCAAATAGTTGTGGGAATGCATCTGCAACAGCCATTGTGACGGTGAATACTGTTCCTGCGACACCATCTTCTATAACGGGTACTTTGAGCGTTTGCGTAGGCAGCACAACCACACTTGGCGATGCAACTGCCGGTGGCGCGTGGAGTAGCGGGGACGGCACAATAGCAACAGTTGGGACATCAGGCACAGTGACAGGGGTATTTTCAAATACAGTGACAATAAGCTATACGGCTACCAATAGCTGTGGGAACACTTCGACAACAGCAATAGTTACGGTAAACCCATTGCCGTCTTCCATAACAGGGACTGCCAACGTATGCGTGGCCGCAACCACTACTTTAAGTGACGGTGGAAGCGGTACGTGGAGCAGCAGCGATATTACCAAGGCTACGGTAGGTTCTTCATCAGGTATTGTATCGGGGGTGGCTTTCGGTACTCCGGTTATTACCTATACATTACCAACGGGCTGTATCGCTACCAAGGTGGTGACGGTTAACGCTACCTCAGCCGGTGTTATAACAGGGTCGTCAAATGCATGTATAGGCGGGACGAACACACTTAGCGATACCGTAACCGGCGGGGTTTGGAGCAGCAGCAATACATCATTTGCTACAATAAACAGCGCATCGGGTATTGTAACTGGTGTTGCGTCCGGTGTGGATACTATTATATATTCTGTTACAAATACCTGCGGTGCAAACTCAGCAATTTTCCCTGTGACTGTTAATATAGCGCCACCTTCATTTACTATCACTCCTGCGTTGGTAAGTCTTTGCCCGAGCAGCCCTGCTCAATTGATCACGGCAGTTGGCGATACTATTATCGGGTCTGTAACAATGACAAACAACACTACTACTTTTGTGGAGCCTGAGAATACTGCCGATACAAGTTCTGTATCAGTATCCGGGATACCTTCGGGTGCTGTTGTTACAAGCATTTCTGTTGCTATAAACGTTACAGCGAAATCATCGGGAGAGCAGAGGGACAATATTTATAACCTCAGAGCGCCTAACGGAAGTATTATTAACTTAGATAACGGTAAGGGAAGTTCAGTAGCGGGACTTGGATTTGCAAATGTTAGTTTCAGTTCTGCCGGTACCGTTGCAATGTCAACAACTGCCCTGACTTCCGGTGTTTCCTACATCGCCAGTTTGGTTTCAGGAGCGCCTACCTCAGCTGCGTTTACCCCAACATCTTACCGTTCAAATACAACGGTATGGTCATCTATTTTGTCCTCGGCCCCAAATGGCCAATGGACTTTGATCACAGACAATACCTTTAATGCTACCGAAGACACGCTGAAAAGCTGGTCTGTTACCATTAACTATGTGATCAATCCAACAGTTGCGTGGTCATCCGTGACTGGGTTATATACCAATTCGGGCGCTACAACTGCTTATACCGGCGCTTCTGCCAGTTCGGTATATGCGCTGCCGACTTCTTCAACATCTTATACTGCTACGGCAACTATTGGCTCCTGTTCCAGGACAGCTACCGTTCCGGTCACCGTAAACTCTACTTTGTATGTTCCTGTAATAACCGGCGCTAACAATCTTTGCCCTGCTACAACTATCGCATTAACGGATTCTACGACCGGCGGTGTATGGACGAGCAGCAATACTGCATTGGCTACAGTAGGCTCCTCTTCGGGTGTCGTTACCGGGGTAGCAGCAGGTAGCCCTAACATTACTTATACTTATACAAGTGGGTCATGTTCAGGATTCGCTACAAAAGCTATTACGGTCAATGCCCTGCCAACAGTATCAGCAATTACCGGTACTACTAATCTGTGTTTAAGCGCATCGCCAACCGCGACACTTACCGATGCAACGACAGGAACAACTTCCTGGAGCAGCAGTAATACAGCAGTGGCTACAATTGGCTCTTCATCCGGTACAGTAACTGGGGTAACTGCCGGCACATCAGTGATCACTTATACTTATAATAATGGGGTATGTAGTAACACTACTACCACTACATTGACTGTAGCTAATTCACCTACATCTGTTTCTGTTTCTCCTTTGCTTGCCAGTTTGTGCCCTTCCAGTTCTGCACAGATGCTGGTTGCATCAGGTGGTATTATACCAGGGTCTTCAACAGCGGCATCAGGAACTATTTCGTTCTCTATTCCAAACACAGCGGGCGGCGTTACTAACTCGCTCACAGTAAGCGGAGTGCCTACCGGAGCAACAGTGACGGGAATATCTGTAAATTATAATGCTACTGAATCATTTGACGGGGACCTGGAACTAAACCTGAAAGCGCCAAATACCAGCGTTATTAATTTGTTCAGTTCTGGCACCAGCAATAGTGGGGCAAATTTTGTAAATACAACGATCAGTTCGGCAGGCTCAACTCCAATCCCTAACGCCGGCCCTGGTTTCCCATGGACAGGTACATGGGCTGCCAATGCCTCGATCAGCCCAACGGTAGGTTCTTCTACAACTCCGCCAACGACATCCACGTGGGGAGCGCTTGAGGCAGCCAACCCTAATGGCACCTGGACGTTGGTGGGCAGGACGAATTTCAGCGGCAACACCGCAACACTTACCTCGTGGTCAATAACTATATTTTATAATTACCAGGCATCGGTGACATGGTCATCTGCTACAGGATTATATACTAATACTGGCGCTACAACAGCCTATACCGGATCTTTGACAGACACGGTGTATGCAAAACCTTCGGCGACTATTACTTATACGGTCACTGCTACAAATGGCGCCTGCACCAATTCTGCCAATGTGAATGTTGACGTAAATTCAACCCTCTATGTTCCGGTAGTAACTGGTTCATCAAGTGTATGCGCCGGGTCTGTAATTATTTTAGCTGATTCAATAGTCGGAGGGGTATGGACAAGCAGCAATACAGCTTTAGCTACCGTAGCATCGGCTACAGGCGCTGTTACCGGCGTTGCAGCGGGTACTCCAAATATTACCTATACTTATAACAGTGGTTCCTGCTCTGGTTTTGCAACGAAGACAATTGCTGTGAACGGATTGCCAACTGTTGCGGCCATAGCAGGCCCAGGAACTGTGTGCAGTGGCACTACAATTAATCTGACGGATGCTACATCTGGCGGCAGCTGGACCTCTGGTGCTCCAGCCGTTGCCACGATAGGTTCTACAGGTATAGTTAGTCCTGTTAGCGTAGGCAGTGCTACCATATCGTATTCTTTCTTTAACGGTACCTGTACAAATATTGCATTGGCAACCGTTAATTCATTGAATACTCCTTCTTCAGTAGCCGTTTCTCCTGCATCATCTACCATATGTTCTTCCGGCCCTGCTGCAAAGCTCACCGCCACAGGTGGCGCCGTTGCAAGTTCTGCAACATTTTCTACGACCAGCGTTACAACTTTCGGGCCGAGTGTGGAGGGTATTTCTCCTGTTACTGTGAGCGGCATTCCTACCAATGCAACGATAACCGGTATCTCTGTAACCTTCAATGCATCGCAGTTTAGTGGTGGGTGGGACGCTGATAATATTTACAATCTGGAAGGTGCGAATAGCCACATACTGAATCTCGTAAGCTTAAAAGGCGGCAGTGGCAGTACCCAGGGTTTTGTGAACACAACGATCAGCTCGGCGGGTACAACCCCGATACCTGCTACAGGCGCACCATATACCGGTACCTACGCAGGCGATACCGTGCTGGGTACGGGCGCTACGGGTTATGCCTCAGATAGCACAACATGGAGTTCATTGTTCAGTACAGGTTCGCTTAACGGGACCTGGAATCTGCTTGGCGCATACACATTTACATCTGGATCATCAGCCATCGGTTCGTGGTCATTGACTATTAATTATACAACGCCAGCCGCAACAACGTGGTCATCTGCTACCGGTCTTTATACAGATTCGGCAGCTACTACCGCCTATACAGGTAGCGCTGCAAATCCGGTCTATGCATTGCCATCAGCAACATCTACTTATACAGTTACCGCAGCGAATGGTGCATGTACTTCAACGTCAACGGCTGTTGTAAGCGTTAATCCCTCACCATCTTCCATAACTGGTAGTGCAAATGTGTGCGTAGGATTTACCAGCACTTTAGGCAGCGCTACAACAGGCGGCACATGGAGCAGCAGCGATATGACTATTGCAACTGTAGGTTCTACCTCCGGTGTTGCAACTGGCGTAGCTGTAGGTGCGGCTGCAATAACTTACATGGTGAGCACAGGTTGCTTTACAACTGCTAAGGTTACTGTAAATCCGGTGCCTGCTGCAATAGCCGGCACCTTAAATGTATGTGTTGCAGCGACAACAACATTGAGCGATACCGGCAGCGGCACCTGGAGCAGCAGTAATGTTTCAATGGCCACAGTCGGTTCAGCTACGGGCGTTGTAACCGGTGCATCTGCTGGCACACCCTCTATAACATATACATCAGCGGTGGGTTGTATCGCCACGATACCTGTTACTGTGAATCCGTTGCCTGCTGCTATATCAGGGACTACAAATGTCTGCATCGGCTCAACAACAACGCTAAATGATGCTTCAGGCACAGGTACCTGGAGCAGCAGCAATACTTCATTTGCGACTATCGGTTCTGGCTCGGGGATTGTTTCGGGCATTGCAGCGGGAGTTCCGGTCATTACTTTTGTTTTACCTACTGGCTGTATGATATCAACGCCAGTAACGGTGAATAGTTTACCATCTTCCATTAGCGGAACCCTTAACGTTTGTGTTGGTTTGACAACAACATTAACCGATGCTTCGTCTGGCGGGTCATGGACAAGCAGCAATACCTCATTGGCAACTGTAGGTACCAGTTCCGGTACAGTTTCAGGTGTTGCGTCGGGCAACCCGGTTATTACTTATACGTTACCAACCGGATGTATTGCTACCATTGTAACTACGGTGAATCCTTTACCTTCCACGATCAGCAGCACTATGAACGTTTGCGTAGGCGCGTCAACTACACTGAGCGATGCTATAAGCGGCGGGGCATGGAGCAGCAGTAATACTTCGGTGACCACAATTGGGTCCGCGTCGGGTATTGTGAATGGTGTTGCGCTGGGATCAGATACAATTACTTATACACTTGCAACAGGCTGTTACATAATTAAGCCGGTAACAGTGAATGCTTCTCCTGCTTCAATTACAGGTACAATGATACTTTGCCAGGGAGCGACAGCCTTGTTGTCCAATACAACTACCGGTGGCGCCTGGAGTAGTGGCAGCACCGCTATTGCTACAGTTGGCACTGGTGGTGTGGTTACAGGCGTTTCGGGTGGTAATCCCGTTATCAGTTACAGCCTGTCAACTGGTTGTTCATCTACTGCTGTACTTACGGTAAATGCCCTACCCACGGCCTATACGGTTACTGGTGGTGGTGGTTATTGCACTGGGGGTTCCGGGGTTCACATTGGTTTAAGTGGGTCTGACACAGGTGTGAGTTATCAATTATTTATAGGTACATCTGCAAGCGGCAGTTCGGTTGCCGGTACCGGAGCCGCAATTGATTTTGGATTACGTTCAGGCGCGGGTTCCTATTCAGTCGTGGGAACAAGGACCATTACCTCGTGTGGTAATAATATGACCGGTAGCGTTACCGTTACTGTAAATGCATTCCCAACGGTGTATTCTATTTCCGGTGGTGGCAGTTATTGTGCTGGTGGCACAGGCGTACATATCGGGATGGGCTTTTCAAACACGGGTATCAGCTACCAGCTTTATAACGCTGGTACAACAGTTGGCGCTGCGGTAGCCGGTACAGGCGGAGCATTTGATTTCGGCCCGGAAACTTTAGGTGGTTCTTATTCGGTTATTGCAACCAACGTATCCACCGGATGCGCCATCACCATGTCTGGCAGCGCTGCTGTAACCGTTAACCCATTACCCACGGCTTATGTGGAATCGGGTGGCGGCACATTTTGCAGCGGTGGTTCGGGCGTTCATGTTTCCCTAAGTAATTCTACAACGGGTATTAACTACCAATTGTTTAACGGTTCCACTATTGCTGGTACTTCAGTTCCGGGCACCGGCACAATTCTCGACTTTGGTTTGCAAACGTCATTAGGTACCTACACAATTACCGGTACCAACCCGGCAACCGGTTGTATAGGTTCTATGACAGGGAGTGTAACGGTAACTACAAATCCATTGCCCACGCCGGTTACTATGTCTGGTGGCGGTAGCTATTGCGCAGGTGGTACCGGTCTGGCTGTAGGTTTATTTACTTCTGCTACAGGCATTAGTTACCAGCTATATCTTGGCGGTTCGGCAGTTGGTGCGCCGGTTTCCGGCACAGGTAGCGCAGTCAGTTTTGGTGCCCAAACCGCAGCGGGTTCTTATACCGTAATTGCAACGAATACTTCTACAGGTTGCACCAATAATATGACGGGTGCTATAACTGTTTCGGTTAACCCGCTTCCCTCGGTCTTTACTGTTACTGGCGGTGGCTCTTATTGTGCAGGAGGTACGGGTGTAGGCGTTGGTTTAAATGCATCGCAGACCGGCGTTAATTATCAATTGTACATAGGCACATCTACTTTGGGTTCGGCTGCGCCTGGTACAGGTTCGGCAATCAGTTTCGGTTCATCGTTTACGACTGCGGGCGCTTATACGGTGGTGGCTACAAACCCAACTACTGGCTGCACAATAAATCTGTTTGGCAGCGCCTCGGTTGCTATCAATCCGTTACCTACGGCTTTTGCAATTGGCAGCAGCGCAACAAGTTATTGCGCAGGCGGCAGCGGCGTACACATTACGCTCGGTGGGTCTGTTTCCGGTGTCAATTACTTTTTATATAATGGCACATCATTGGCCAGCGCAGCCCCAGGGCTTGGTGCGCCTATTGATTTTGGCGCCATGCTTGCGGGTGGCACTTATACGGTCGTTGGCGTAAACACTGCTACACTTTGCCAGGCAACCATGACGGGCAATGTTATCGTGACTGTAAACGCGTTGCCTGCTGTGTTCCCAGTTTCAGGTGGTGGCAATTATTGCAGCGGTGCAACAGCGCCTGCAATTGGCTTGAGCGGTTCCACGAATGGCATTAGCTACCAGCTATTCAAAACAGGCGTAGCTACCGGTTCTGCGGTAACAGGTACAGGCAGCCCAATCAGTTTTGGAGCAACACCTACAGCAGGTGCTTACACCATAGTTGCAACTAACACCACCACGGGTTGCAGCAGCAATATGACAGGTACTGCAACTGTAGGCATACTTCCATTACCGACTGGTTACCTGGTAACTGGCGGAGGCGGATATTGTACCGGGACAACCGGTGTTCATATTGGCCTGGGCGCTTCTGATATAGGCGTAAACTACCAGTTATTTAATGGCAGCGCCATTGGAGGTCCTGTTAGCGGTACGGGGACGGCGCTCGACTTTGGCGCAGAAACGGCTACGGGGACTTACACAGTGATTGCCACTAACACATCTACTTCCTGTACAACCACTATGTCTGGCAGCGCAACTGTAAGTGTTAGCGGTTTGCCATTGGCCTATCCGGTTAGTGGTGGTGGTAATTATTGTGCGGGCGGTACGGGTATGCCTGTTAGCCTGCTTAATTCTGCAACCGGTGTGAATTATCAATTGTACCTCGGCACTACTGCTGTTGGGAGCGCTGTAACTGGTACAGGTTCGGCAATCGGGTTTGGGTCACAAACTGCTGCGGGTACTTACAATGTTTTGGCGACTGCCGGAACTTCGGGTTGTACGAATGTCATGACGGGCAGTGCAACAATCGGGATTACTCCATTACCCGTTGCATTCCCAACAACAGGTGGTGGTAACTATTGTGCGGGTGGCACAGGTGTCCATATTGGCCTGAGCGGATCTGCTATTGGCGTGAAATACCAACTTTACAATGGCACTGCACCAGTAACTGGCGATTCAGTGCTGGGCGTTGGCTCCGCTGCTGATTTTGGTGCACAAACTGCTTCGGGAACATACACTGTTTTGGCAACGAATCCTGCAACGGGCTGTACAAATACTATGTCGGGCAGTCCTTCGATAAATATTAATCTGCTTCCCGGTCTTTACACGATTACGGGTGGTGGCAATTTCTGCAGCGGTGGGTCTGGCGTTCATGTTGGGCTTAGCGGTTCTGCAATCGGTGTAAATTACCAGTTATATGCTGGCAGCACGCCAGCCGGCGTACCGGTAGCCGGTACGGGTATCGCCATTGACTTTGGTTTGCAAACTATTGGCGGTTCTTACACCGTTGTTGCTACAAACACTACTACAGGTTGCACAAATACTATGACCGGTATTGCCTCTGTGACAGTAAATACTTTACCAACGCCACATATAGTAACAGGCGGCGGGAATTATTGCCCAGGTGGCACGGGTATTGCTGTAGGCATTAACGGCTCAGATGCCGGCATTAGCTACCAATTGTATGATGGCGCAACCCCTGTAGGGGCTGCAATAACCGGTACGGGAGCTCCATTGAGTTTTGGGCCGCAGACTGCGGTTGGATCTTATACTGTCGTAGCTCATACTCCAGGCTCAGGTTGTACCGGTTCTATGACTGGTAGCGTAACGGTTGGCCTCAGTCCGCTTCCTACCAGCTACACCGTTACGGGTGGTGGTAATTATTGTCCTGGTGGCGCTGGCCTTCATGTCGGTCTTAGCGGTTCCAGCCTCGGCGTAACTTATTCTTTGTACAACAGTAGTGTTGCCACAGGTCTAACGATAGCAGGCACTGGCTCTGCTATTGATTTCGGTGTGCAGACAGTGGTCGGTACTTATATGATAGTAGCTACAAGTGCCGCCACAACCTGCTCTGGTAATATGTCAGGCGCCGTTACTATAGCAATCAGTCCTTTACCCGTTGCTCATGCAGTAATTGGTGGCGGCGGTTATTGCGCAGGCGGCGCTGGCCTGCATATTGGCCTTGACGGTTCTAACTCTGGTACTACCTATCAGCTATACTTAGGCACTTCGCCGGTTGGCAGCCCCGAAGGTGGAACGGGTTCCGTTATTGACTTCGGCTTGCAATTTGCCGCAGGTACTTATACTGTAATTGGTACAAATACTGCAACGTCGTGTGTGAATACAATGCCTGGTAGCCAAACAATAACAATTAATTCCTTGCCACATGCTTACGCAGTTACAGGAGGTGGTAATTATTGTGCCGGTGGCGCCGGTTCAGACATTTCGCTTAGCGGTTCAGCCACCGGTGTAAATTACCAATTGTTCAACAGTGGGTCGGCGATAGAGAGCCCATTGGCAGGTACCGGCGCACCAATTGATTTCGGAACGGAATCCGGCGTAGGAACTTATACGATCGTGGCGTCAAGTACCAGCACTACGTGCAGCAATACCATGACCGGTAGTGCAGTTGTTGGGATAAGCCCTGCCCCAACAGTTTACTCAGCCGGCGGCGGTGGCAATTATTGCGCTGGCGGAACTGGTGTACACATCACTTTATCTGGCTCTGGTACGGGTATCTCCTACCAATTAATTAACGGTGGGGCACCAGCAGGTTCTGCAATTCCCGGTACTGGCTTCGCGCTCGACTTCGGTTTGCAAACTGTCGCAGGCAGCTATACAATTGTGGCCACAAATACATCTACAACATGTACAGGAAATATGTCCGGTACAATTCCGGTAGCGATCAACCCATTACCGGTTTCGTTTACCGTTTCGGGTTCGGCTTCTAACTATTGTGCCGGTGGCGCAGGTGTGGATATTACATTGGGTGGGTCAGGGTTAGGGGTTAGCTACCAATTGTACAACGTAGGTGCGATGGCTGGCGCTCCGGTTTCAGGTACCGGCAGCACGGTTGATTTTGGCGACCATACGGCTGGCGGAACTTATACTGTTGTTGCTGTTGACCCAACTACAGGCTGTAGCCGTAGTATGGCAGGCAGCGCTCCGATAACGGTTAATCCACTTCCACCAGTTTTTGCTGTCACTGGCGGCGGTGGTTACTGTAGTGGTGGTGCAGGCGTTCATATTGGTATGAGTGGCTCCAATATTGGTGTCACGTACCAGCTTTATAATTCCGGCGCTCTTGCGGGCAGCCCGGTAACAGGCTCAGGTGCAGCCTTAGATTTTGGCCTGCAAACCATCACAGGTTCTTATACTGTCGTTGCAACGAGTGTAGCTACGGGTTGTACAAATAATATGGCCGGAACACTACCGGTTTCTGTTAATCCGCTCCCTGCGGTCTATTCTGTAACAGGCGGTGGTAATTACTGTTCTGGTAGCGCCGGTGTGCATGTAGGTACGCTGGGCTCAACGCCGGGAACAAGTTATCAACTGATGAGGGGTACAACATTAGTTGGTAGCCCGGTTAGTGGCACTGGTTTTGCAGTTGACCTTGGTCTGCAAACAATTGCAGGAAGCTACACGGTTGTGGCAATTAATATTTTAACATCCTGCACCAACAATATGTCGGGTACTGCAACGGTGAGTATCAACCCGCTCCCGTCTTCATTTAGCGTTACCGGTGGCGGCAACTATTGTGCCGGCGGCGCAGGTCCTCATGTTGGCCTCGGAGGATCTAATACGGGTATTTCTTATAGTTTATTCAATTCGGGCACTGCCGTTGGTTCCGCTTTGATCGGAACCGGTTCCCCGCTTGATTTCGGCGCGGAAGCGGCGGCCGGCACTTATACGGTAATAGCGACCAATACGGCAACGTCTTGCGCCGGTAATATGTCCGGGAGTGCAACGATTGTGGTTAATCCTTCTCCAACAGTTTATAATGTTGTTGGTGGCGGTAGTTACTGTGCAGGTGGTATCGGTGTACACGTAGGGGTAAACAACTCTACTGCCGGTGTTCATTACCAACTATATAACGGATTTACTACAATGGGTGTTGCTGTGCCAAGCACTGGCGGCCCTCTTGATCTTGGATTGCAGACAGCGCCCGGTACTTATACGGTGATTGCCACTAATGCGTCAACCGCCTGTTCAAACACAATGGCCGGCAGTGCTGTGGTAACCGTGAATCCTTTAGCGCCTACCTATGTTGCAGTGTCAACGGTGGCGGGGGACACGGTTTGCTCTGGATCTACCGTAACATTTACTCCTGCACCGGTGAATGGCGGAACATCGCCATCCTATGAATGGTCCGTCAATGGTTCTGTAGTTTCAGCAGGGGCGTCTTACAGTTACGTACCAAGTAATGGGGATGTTGTAGGTGTGGCAATGACGAGCAGCATGGCTTGTGCAACGCCAGCCGTGATCAGTGGCAATGTGACGATGACCGTATTTGCAAACCAGGCGCCATCGATCCTTGTTTATGCAAACCCGGGAACAATTGTTTGCCAGGGGACAGCCGTCAATTACACCTCTTCGATAACATATGGCGGTTCTACGCCAACATATAGTTGGGTAAAGAATGGCATAGCGGTCGGCTCAGCGTCCACTTATAGTTATGTCCCCGCGAATGGTGACGATATTTCCTGCGTGATGACGAGCGACTATCGCTGCCGCCTGTCTCCAACGGCAACCAGCAATCATTTGCATATGGAGGTGGACGTGCCAGGTACGCCAACGGTCAGCATAAGCGCATTCCCCGGATTGAATATTGTCAGCGGGCAAACATTAACTTTATCAGCCACAATTTCCAACGCTGGGCCTACGCCTTCGGTTCAGTGGTTTGTGAATGGAAATGCGGTGCCGGGGGCTAATTCCCAGATATTTACCGGAAGTGATTTCAGCGATCTTGATGTGGTTACCTGCCAGGTGACGAGCAATGGCGGCTGTTCTGGCGAACAGGGGTCTGCGGCTGTTACGGTACATGTAAGAAACAATGTGGGAGTACAACAGGTTTCTTCATCCGTCAGCGATGTACAGGTAATACCAAACCCTAACAAGGGTATATTTACTGTGAAGGGTAGCCTGGTAGCAAGCGTTGGCGCAGATGTGGAAGTGTCGCTGGAGGTAACAGATGTACTCGGGCAGGCAATTTATCATCAGAAGGTTTTAGCACACAATGGTATTATAAATGAGCAGGTGCAGCTTGGAAGTAACATTGCCAATGGTATGTATCTATTGAATTTGCGTACCGAAACAGAAAATAAAGTATTCCATATGGTTATTGAGCGGTAAGTTTTTAACCGGATTTGGAATGAGATAGGTGAGAGGTGAATTATCAGTAATGGTAATTCACCTCTTTTTTTGCATTTGGTAACAATTTCTTTAAATGCACTTAATGTGGCAATAGTCTTGTGATAACATTCCTTTGCCACATTTGCAATGTAAATTCTCTGTGAAAATTTTCCTCATTTCATAGTGATCTGCACTAAAAAGTATGGTTATGCCCTTCAAAAAACTGACAAGAATAATCTCTTTATTTATTTTATTTAGCTTTTCTGTTTTATCAGCAGATAAAGGGTTTGCCCAGTGTTCAGTAACCGGTACTCCGTCTTTTTCGTGTTCCTGTTCTTTCGAGTTCCTTACATCTATATCTGCATCAGGAACCGGGGTTACCTCAACCATTACTTATTCAGGTACAAGTTGCACCGGTACAACCTATTATAATGATTATGCATCGCAGGGTATTACAGCTTCTACAGGCGGTACGGTAAACATGAGCGTTGCCCGCGCGTTGTCAAGCTACACAGGTTCGCTTTACGTATTTATTGACTGGAACAACAACGGGACGTATGAGACTACAGAACTTGTTACCACTGCGATTTCCTATGCTCCTGGTGTTTCCACACATACGCTTAGTTTTGCTGTTCCAACAACTGGCGTAGTCACTGGTACCCACCTGCACATGCGCGTTTTTATTTCGGAGCTGTCCAGTTCTTGTTCGAGTGGCACTGTTAGCGCCCCATGTACCGGGACCTATGGCCAGGCGGTTGATTTCTATTTCCAGGCCAATTGCGGCACGGTCCCTACGATTGTCACGTCTCCTACGTCAGGTAGCATCTGCACCGGCGCTGGTGGTCTTTCAATAACTTCTTCGGGCGCGGGTACCGGCGGCTCATACATTTGGTCTCCTGCTGCGGGATTGTCTGCCACAACAGGGGCTTCGGTTACCGCAACGCCTACAGTTACCACGGTATATACAGTAACCGGAACTACAAGTACAGGATGTAATAATAAAACAACTATACCGGTGACAGTCAATACATCCCCGGCTACTATTACAGGGACCGCAAATGTTTGTGTCGGATCAACTACAACACTTACGGAGTCTTCCACAGGGGGCTCATGGAGCAGCAGCAGTTCGAATGCTACAGTTGGATCCACGGGAATAGTTACCGGTGTAACGGCAGGAACCGCAACAATTTCGTACACCATAGGCGGGTGCAGCGCATCCACGATTGTGACTGTGAATTCATTGCCAACTATTACTGTAACAGGAAGTGTCTGCGTTGGTGAAACCACGGCGATAAGTGGTTCGCCGGGTGGCGGAACCTGGACGTGCAGTAACTCAAATGCTACCGTTGGTTCGGGCACCGTAACCGGGGCGGCTTCCGGGAGCTCTATAATTACTTATACGATCGGGACCAGTTGTTTTGCGACTGCGGCCATTACTGTAAACCCCGTGCCATCCGCCATTACCGGCACGTTGACAGTCTGCGTTGGTTCGACAACTTCCCTGAGTGATCCATCGGGAAGCGGCGCCTGGAGCAGTAGTAGTTCAAATGCAACTGTAGGATCAACCGGAATCGTCGCAGGAGTAACGGCAGGCACAGCAATAATAACGTTCACGATCGGTACTGGCTGTTATGCAACTGCACAGGTAACCGTAAACGCATTACCCAGTTCATTTACCGGAACATTAGATGTATGCGTTGGTGCTACAACTTCTTTGGGGTCTTCTCCTTCGGGCGGCACCTGGAGCAGTAGCAGTGGGAGTGCATCGGTAGGGTCAACAGGTGCAGTAACCGGCGTTAGCACGGGCTTACCTGTCATCACCTACACGTCTGTCGCTGGGTGCGTTCGTGCCGAAACATTTACAGTCAACCCGCTTCCTTCTGCTATTTCCGGCTCCCTTAACGTTTGCCCCGGTACTACAACAAATCTAAGCGATGGACCATCAGGTGGGGCGTGGAGTTGCAGCAGCTCAAATGTTACAATAGGTTCTACAGGTATAGTTACCGGTGTTTCATCGGGGACGTCTGTGATCACCTATATGCTTTCTACCGGGTGTAAAGCCACAACTACTGTAACAGTCCACCCGGCGCCGGGCTCTATCACGGGGATATTTAACGTTTGTGTGGGGTACACCACTACTCTCTCCGATGCAGGCGGCACCTGGTCGTGCAGCAATTCAAATGCCACTATTGGTTCATCAGGTTTGGTAACCGGGATAACCGCTGGCTCATCTGTTATCACTTATACACTGCCCACCGGCTGTTTTACAACAACCGGGATCACAATTAGCGCACTGCCATCTTCTATTTCAGGCCCTGCCGACGTATGTGTAGGCTCGTCAATTTCACTGACAGACGGCACTGGCATATGGGCCAGCAGCAATTCCAATGCTACAGTGGGTTCGGCTACAGGTTCTGTGTCAGGGATAACATCTGGTACTTCTACTATCACCTATACGGCGGCCTCTGGCTGTTTCATTACAATGGGGATAACTGTTG
>JABDBX010000018.1 GCA_013288445.1 Bacteroidota bacterium | reverse complement strand
CCCCGGCGCGATCAACACAATCGCGTCCGTGAAAGTCACCGATCCCGTAATAGTTACGTTACTGTCTATGTAATAGTTGCCGGAGCCATGTGAGGTATTTATTATTCCGCCAGCACCGAGGCGCATATAGCTTTCTCCGCTGAACACAACGCATGGCGAACAACTTGCCGTGTCGCCCACATTTACGGTGACTGCAAATGTGGAGTAGCACCCGCCCGGCAATGTGTAGGTAATCGTTGCCGTACCCGTTGCATGACTGCTAACTACACCCGTAGCAGAGCCAACAGTAGCAACGCTGCCGTTACTGGTTGTCCATGTGCCGCCTGAAACAGAATCATTAAGCGTTGTAGTGCCACCGCTGCCACAAAATGCACTGGTGCCACTAACTGCCGAGGGTGCAGGACTTACTGTTACGGTCTTGGTTACATTGCAATGTAACCCGCCCATTGAGCCGATTGAGTAAGTTATTGTAGAGGGTGCAATAAACGGGGTCTATGCACAGAACCCACAAAGCCCGTTGACTTTTATTACAAGCAAAAATGCAATCTTTAACCGAAATAATACGGGCATAAAAATTGTCGGCTATAATCTCCCTACAATCGCAGCAACAACATATCTTGGATTGAATGTAACCAATACGGTGTTTACCAGCCGAAAACTCACAAGCACGCCGTATTCATGGCCGAGTGTGGCAGCACTTGAAGCCCCGATAACTGTAGCCTCGCCATATATTGCGCCATATGCCATTGCAACGATCACAGCGACGCCCTGTTTTAACAATGGTGTGACCACGGGCATTTCTCTCAATGGTGTTGGAATGGGCACATGGGGGCATTGCGGAAGTGTGCAAATAGGATCGCCAGCTACCAGCCCGTTTGCCGGGCAAGGTGGCGCTAATTTGTTCGATACCCTCAACACCGCCTTGAATCTTCAAAATGCCAACGTCACAGTCATAAACAATTATTTCGCGCACATGGCTAAAAATGCGTCAGCTCCTGCTGGCGGCGGTATGGGTATTTACGCCAATGTCACTGACGGGCACAGCTACCAGCTTACGGTACAACGAGGGTTCGCGTCCGCTGGATATTTGAGCGTTTATTCTCCCAACTATTTTTGGAACTGCCCATATGGGGTGTATGTGCTTGGCTATGCGCATGTAACAGGGTTGAACTCGCAAATAGTGACAACTCAAAACAATTCTTCATGCTGTACCAGTGGTTCATTCGTTGGGAGTAATTTCTACGGATACTTTGTGCAAACAAATTTTTGGGACACTATAAATATAAGCGTGAACACGATTATAAACGTAGCTAACGGTATTGCGTTTAAAGCGCCGGGGTCTTCGATCCCTTATGATTATTCTCCCGGCTCACCTGGGCAGGTCGTTATGACGAACAACAGTATCCGGGCTAAAGTCAATACTACCGATCTATTAGGCAATGCATATGTGGACAAGCCGATATGGGTGGAAAATGATGAAAGTTACATTGCGTCACCATACAACCCCCTCGCGCCACCACCACCGCAAATGAATATTGACCAGAACAAAATAGACGATTCTTATAACGGAATCTATGTGAACCGCCCGGCACAGGTGCTGACCAGTGTTAGCAATACAGTGAACATGATCCAATACTCAACCAAAACGCCGCAATATGGTATTTCGCATAGCGCCGCAGCCGGAAATCAAGTAACGCTTAATACAATCAATGGCACTGGCACTACGACAGGGTATCTTGATTCAAACTGGACTGGTGTATTGCAATGGCATTGCAACGGCTCATTGATAAACTGCAATAAAATAACAAATACAGGCATAGGTTTTGAGTTGGACTATGGTACAACCCAATCTTATTGGTTAGACAATACAATGACCAACAACGGCAAGGGCTTAGCGCTTGGCGGCAACATAGGAACACAACAAATTGGCACTGGCCCATGCTTGAACCAATGGCGTGTGACTGCTGGCAGCGGCTTTGCATGGAGCAATACTTACCCGCAGACCTATACAAAGTATGGTGTCTTACCAACATCTTCGACCTTAAAAGTATATTCATGGGATCCAATTGAAGACCCTGTTTACAACCAGACATCGGCGGCATTTTCTCCAATAAACATCTGCAAGCATAAATATGGGTGCGATACTGCTTCTCTTCTTACAAGCGGAACTGGCAACGGGCTTACCAGTTCAAGCACTTCGGTCGTATATGAGTGTGTGCCACCTACCGTAGTCACTTGTTGCACTGGCAGTGGCACCGCCGGGCTCGTTGCGCAAAATAATGTGCCGTATTCAGAGTGGGCTGTACAGCATAATTGGAGCGCACAATTTGCGCTATGGGAAATGCTTTTACAGGATTCTGCAATGGCAGACACATCTGCCGTGCTTGCTTCTTTTAGAGCAATGGCCCGGAACAGCCGCTTTGCTTTGTTTACTAAAATAGATAGCAACATTGCAATGTTTGACACGATTGACGCGCAAGGCATACTTAATAACTTTAGTGTGGATAGTATGGCGAACGCAGCATTAGATACAACGACCGGGGCACAGCTCGCAGACGACACATTGGCTGATGAAATCGTAGTTAATTACCGGCAGTATTTTCAACTCTACCTCCACTATTTAGAGGGTGTAATGAGCAGCACTGACAGCGCACAAGTAAGTACGTTAGCTAACCTGTGCCCGATCACAGGCGGCGGCTGTGTATTTAGAGCAAGGGCGCTTTATGATGTTATTTTTGATACCCTCGTATTTTTCCCCAATAACTGCAATGATAGCACTTCACTGTTTGATAGTATGGCCATGCGACACAGTGCACCCGGAATATCTTCGGGAACTACAAAAGGAGATGGTGGTATTATCCAGATTGTTGGCGGACAGCGATATATTTTGTTCCCTAACCCGAATAATGGTAATTTTATATTGAAACAAGGAACTACTGACACTGATCCGGTGTTGGCGGAAATAACTGATGTGCTTGGAAGAAGCATGTTTAAACAAACCTTAGGATTTACTGACGCAATCTCCCAAATACAGGTGCGGAATGTTACTCCGGGATTATACCTGCTGCAATTAACAGACAGTGAAGGGCGAATGTTTAAGTTTAAATTTGTTGTGGAGTGAACCGATTGATATTTTTTGCATTATTACTTACCTGTGCCTGTTTGAAAATTCAGGCACAGGTAAATTATGTCTTAAACCCAAGTTTTGAACAATATACAAAATGCCCTTACCTTTTAGACCAAATTAAATATGCGGTACATTGGACTCCGATTGATTCAATAGGCGATCCTGATAGGCCATTGTACCAGCCACTATGTACTCCTGATTATTGCAATACCTGCGATACAACTCACTTTGCTGGTGGAGAAGATTTGGAGGTAACCGTTCCTGCTGATTATTATTTTTATCAGTACCCACGCACCGGAAACGGAATGGCCCAGGTAAGAATGTTAATTGATCCAAGCGGTCCTACAGGGCTTCCTGACGTTAGAGATTATTTACAAGGCAGGTTATACAAACCATTAACAGCAGGCAAGGATTATTGTGTAACTTTTTATGTAAATCTGGACGAATTTTCTGGTTACGCTATAGACAAAATTGGTGCGTATTTAGATGATGGTTCAATAGATATTGGGCAAGATAGCGCTGGCTGCGCCAATCCACAAACAGCATATTCACCTCAAATTGTTACCACGACTATTATTGACGACACAATGAATTGGGTGCAAATCCGGGGGCTGTTTACAGCAACAGGGAATGAGAGTTTTATAACTATAGGAAACTTTTCTGATTATGCCCATACCGACAAAGTATTAAGAACGACCAGTGGTGTTACGGCTTATCTCATAGATGATGTAAGCGTGGTTGAGATCGGTACCAAACCGATTGCCGGGCCTGACGCGTTTGTATCTCCCGGTAGTGATAGTGTAACAATAGGATCTAATGAGGAAGGGTTGCCGCTAACGTGGACAATACTGGGCAGCGCGGTGCCAATAGGACATACTGGTAGCTTGAAAGTACACCCGGATACTACTACTACTTATGTGCTGTTTTTAGACATCTGCGATGTGGGTGGGACGGATACTGTGACGGTGTGGGTGGCACCGGAGGGGGTGAAACCCCTGACCCCTAAAGGGGGACCATCTATTTGGCCGAATCCGGCGAAGGGTCAGGTGACGGTTAGTAATGCGGCTGGGAATACGCTTTTTATTTATGATATTGTGGGTAGAGAGGTGTATAGGGGTGTTGCTGTTTCTGATAAAGAAGTAGTGAATATTAAAGACCTGATAAATGGCGTGTATGTGGTACAGGTCATTGCTTCCGATGGCAGTAAAAAGTGTATGAAATTGATCAAAGACTAAACCGAATAAAAACTCCTACCTTACGTAATGTCCCCCTTTAGGGCCGGGGTTTTCATATTCGCAGTGGGCTATACAACATAACTGGAGTGCACAGTTCCAGCTTTGGGAGACCTTGCTACAGGATTCTGCAATGGCAGACACTTCTGCTTTAATAGCTTCCTTTAAAGCAATGGCGCGGAATAGCCGTTTTGCTTTATTCACAAAGATAGACAGTAACCTTGCTATGTTTGATACGATTGACGCACAGGGCATACTCAACAACTTTAGTGTGGATAGTATGGCGAACGCAGCATTAGATACAACGACCGGGGCACAACTCGCGGACGACACTTTGGCTGATGAAATCGTAGTTAACTACCGGCAGTATTTTCAACTGTATCTCCACTATTTAGAAGGCGTAATGAGTGGTAGCGATAGCGCACAGGTAAGTACATTAGCGAACCTTTGCCCGATCACAGGCGGTGGCTGTGTATTTAGAGCAAGGGCGCTTTATGATGTTATTTTTGACACGCTCGTATTCTTTCCGAATAATTGCAATGATACTACCTCGATGTATGACAGCATGGCCATGCGCCATAGTGCGCCCGGCATATCTTCGGAACCTACAAAAGGTGACGGCGGTATTACCCAAATTGTCGGCGGACAGCGATATATTTTGTTCCCTAACCCGAATAATGGTAATTTTATATTGAAACAAGGAACTACTGACACTGATCCGGTGCTGGCGGAAATATCAGATGTACTTGGAAGAAGCATGTTTAAACAAACCTTAGGATTTACAGACGCGACCTCCCAAATACAGGTGCGGAATGTTACGCCAGGATTATACCTGCTGCAATTAACAGATAGTGAAGGAAGAATGTTTAAGTTCAAATTTGTTGTGGAGTGAGCCGATTGATATTTTTTGCATTATTATTCACCTGTGCCTGTTTGAAAATTCAGGCACAGGTGAATTATGTTTTGAACCCAAGTTTTGAAGAATATACAAAGTGTCCTTACGTTTTGGATCAAATTAAATATGCGCTACATTGGACTCCGATTGATTCAATAGGCGACCCTGACAGACCATTGTACCAGCCGCTATGCACTCCTGATTATTGCAATACTTGTGATACAACTCATATTTCTGGTAGTCCCGAATTTGATGTAAATGTTCCAGGTAATGAATATTTTTATCAATATCCTCGTACGGGGAATGGAATGGCACAAATAAGAACGCTGGTTGACCCTAGTGGGCCTATTGGGCTTCCTGATGTTAGAGACTATTTACAGGGTAGGTTATACAAACCATTAACAGCAGGTAAAAATTATTGCGTTACTTTCTATGTCAGTTTGTGCGAAATATCGGGCTATGCAATAAACGGAATCGGCGCATATATTGATGACGGCTCAATAGATATTGGACAAGATAGCGCTGGCTGCGCTAGTCCACAGACAGCGTACTCCCCTCAAGCTGTTACCATGACTATTGTTAGCGACACAATGGATTGGGTACAAATTCAGGGACTGGTAACCGCAAGTGGAAATGAGACTTTTATTACTATCGGCAACTTTTCCGATTATGCTCACACAGACAAAATATTGAGAACTGTAAACGGTGGCTCATTTTATCTCATAGACGATGTAAGCGTAGTTGAGTTCGGCACTAAACCAATTGCCGGGCCTGACGCGTTTGTATCTCCGGGTAGTGACAGCGTAACGATAGGGTCAAGTGAAGAAGGGTTGCCGCTAACGTGGACAATACTGGGTAGCGCGGTGCCTATAGGGCATATGGGTAGCCTGAAAGTACACCCAGATACTACAACTACCTACGTGCTGTTTTTAGACATCTGCGATGTGGGGGGAACGGATACAGTGACGGTGTGGGTGGCTCCGGCAGGGGTAGGCAATACACAAATGCAGTTTGCCAATCTACAAATATTTCCAAACCCAACAACCGGCAATCTTTCAGTAGAACACGCAAAAGGATTTCAGCTTTCGATCTACGATGTAATTGGCAAAGAAGTTTATACCTCTTCCATCACTTCTGAAAAAGCACAAATCAATATCAATGATCTGCCAGGCGGTGTATATACCGGTCAGATCATTGATTCTAAAACTGGTGCGCAGGTAATGCGAAAGATAGTTAAGGAGTAGCCTAATTCTTTAGTAGTCATTAGGCGAATAGAGCGTACTGATTGAGTGCCCTTTGCGGCACTGGCTTGTTGCCGTTCAATTTTCTTGTCAGATACTGAACCGTAATATCTTCATTGCTCAATATCGCCCAGGCAGCTTGCAAGGACTTGCTGCGGGTCTTGTTTTTCTGCTCCTGAATATCCCATGATATGCGCATTAGGCGGGATTTGTTCGTTGTCTTTGCCATGTGGTTTTTGCTTTAAAAGTTAATATCGGCTTCGCCTCTTGAATGCTACCGATAGCGACAAGCAATTAGGACTGTGGAGAAAGGGGCAAGGTTTTGTGCAAGAAAATACGACCTCAAAAAATGCGTTTCAACAGCGTTGGAGTGTGGAGATTTTGTTGTGCAAATTCACAAACGCAGCGAATGCGGAGTTTCGACCTTGCCCTTTTTGGAAGAGGCCAATATCTTTGCTGTCGGGGAGCAGAAAGAAATTAAAGGATATTTTCACACAAGAACAATAGTATTTATTTGAAATCAGAATAAAAGAAATACCTAATTTACAAAACATGAACGCAAAATTTCTTTGTACGATTTATTGGGATACAAGCAATACAATTTCAGCGATGGCATTGGTGGTAAGTTCCCTTACGCTTTCATTGGGCTACCTCGCTTATAAAAAGTTTCTGCTAAAGCAAGCGCAACAAAAACAGTTAGATATTGTTTTGGACTTGATAAAACACATACATGCCGATAGGAACGAATGCACGATATATAATATAGCGAGATTGCCACAGAAGCCCATTAGTTTATTTGGCATTGTCAACGACCCAAGTTTTAATACAAGTAGCAAGGTATATTTTATCAAAGCTGTCGAACCATCATTTAAAGCCACATACGAATATTCGCATGAAAAAATCAGATGGTCATTCTATGATGATTTTTACCTAAATCCGCTTTTACCGAATGATATAGCCCAAAGACTGAAAGTTTTTAAAATTGATGAAACCTACCCACAAGATCCCGTAAGCATGTTAGAAAAAATGGGTGGTATTTTGATTGGCAATATAAACCCTTCACGAAAAGTTGAATGGGTATATACCATGGTGAATACGCCGCTTGCAAATGCAAATACTTTTAAGGAAGCAGCAAATGAGTTGAAAGAAGCCATTATAAAATGGTTGGAATCATACGGAATAAAGAGAAGCGACATTAACCTCAACGAATAAGCACATTGGCATTTATTACGCACAGATTGCACCTGTGTAGGTTTTTCGATCACATCGTACCAAAACCAACTAATACCTTTGCGCTCTGGAAGCAGAAAGACAAAGGTAGGTTGTTACCATTTATGGTAAATATGTCCCCCTATACCGCAAAGCTGTAACTGCTACGCTTTTCATAAACGCTCTTATGAAAAGTAAAAAAGAAACCTTTGCCGATCTCTTGCAAGCATTCAGTTACCGCTACGATCTCCGCACATTCTTTGACGACTTCTTGACCATCTGCCTTTGTGCCTTTTCTCAAAACCCACTAACGGGAAAATCCCACGATGAGGATTTGTATATGCAAACCATCGCAAAATACAAGACGGAAGAAGTGCGCAATGAATTTCCGAAGCTGGTTGCTACTCTTATCCTTGAAATGGAAGAAAGCTTGGAGAATGGCACGGGTAGCGATGTGCTTGGCACATTCTACGAAATGCACCTGTATCGGAAGGGGGCGGCGCAATACTTCACTCCCTGGCCGATCTGCCAGCTAATGGCCCACTGCCTGCCTTGTAAGCAAGAAGAAAACGAAGAACCAATGCGTGTTGTTGACCCCTGTTGCGGCAGCGGCAGAATGCTCCTTGCAAACGCACTGGCCAACGGAAAAGAGCATTACTACTATGGTATAAACATAGACCATACCTGCGTAAAAATGGCCGCGATAAATCTCTTTCTAAATGGCGTATTTCATTCAGAGGTCATGTGCGCGGACGCGCTTTCTCCCAACGACTTCCGTATGAGCTACGCTATATCATTTCTGCCGTTCGGGATATTCAGGATAGAAAACAAAGAACAATCCCGGCTATGGCACATGCATGTAAATTCATTCAAGAGAAAGCAAAGTATCTTGCCCGATCTCAAACTGCCATCGGAAGATGGCACGCCTGTTAGCAATGGTTCACAACTACAATTATTTTAAAAAGCAGCCTCCGGGTTGCTTTTTTTATACTAAGCGGCTAACTCAATTTGAAACTTGTTGTAGTATTCGCTGTATATATCAGATAAGACGTGAAGCAAATCCATTTTGAAATCTCTACTGTACAACCGGAATTTGCTTTTTATACTGTCGCCCTTTTCAATTGACCGTGCATTGAAATCCTTACTGAAAGAAAGTAACTCTTTCGTTTTATCATCTGCCTCCAATGAGGCTATATGCATTTTTGCTATGTGGCAATCAAACACTCTCTTCAAACATTCCCGGTACTCTACAACTGAATTTTCCATACGAACACAAATCGGCTGTAAAGATACACCTTAGTGCGATAACAACTCAATAACAATACATGGCGGAGCATAGTGATCTTTTGAGTTTGATATATGAGGTGCTTGGGCAAGAAAGGTAAAGATAGCGTTGGCAAGTGATTGCAATTTTTTATTGCGATCACCGTGCGGCTCAGGGAAAAGCGAATAAGCGAAGAATTGAGCGGTTTCGCTGCGAGCGCCGCCAGCCTGGGGCGGCCTGTAGAGAGCGATAGCTCACAGGGCGCACAGTGAAGGGTTTTGCGGTGGCATTGAAAATGAGCGTTGGCTTGCGTAGCAAAACCTGTAACGCAGGCGGCGGCACGCCCTGAGCACAAACAAGGGCTGCGAAGGGACTTTCGACAGCGCGACTGAATGAGAACGGTGCAGCGCACGGTTTGAAATGAAGAAGCGGTTAAGGCGAAAGGCCTGGAAGCAGCCATGAAATTTTGTTGTGAAGCAGCAAACGATGTGATCCTGCCGTTCCTGTGGGGTTTGATTCCCAGGCGCAGCCGGGTATCAATACCGCACAGGAAAAACAATCTCTTGCTTTGCTTCCATTGGAAGTAAAGACAAAGCAAGTGGTTGTTTTAGGCATGGCGCAGCGTTTGCCAAGCGACAAAATTGAATACCAATTACCGGCGCGTTGGCTGGATATAGAGCGGAGCGGAGTATGCAGTCATTAGACTAATGCGGAGCATATTATGATATAAAAACGTGATTACATAGCTATTTTAAAATCATTGTATATAAATTATTCGGATCAGCCTCACAAAAAAAGAAAAACGGGTGTATTTAGCACCCGTTTCTAAGTATGAACAAACAAAAACGTCATTTATCCTTATAAGTAACAAATGATGAATATTCAATTTGTTTATTATTAGGAACCCATGCCGAAGTAATGTTAACTGAAAAAACCACTATATTTTTATGGTTATCATAGAACGTATTTAATTCTTGTGCAATTATCTTTGGATTCGCACTATGGGATACATTTTCAACTTTATATTTACCTGTGTCAGGTAAAGGTGCGGCCTTAGCTGGACTTATTGACCGCATAAAAAAACCAGCCGCAAGTAGAACCATACTTGCACCTAAGCATACATTCAAAAATTTGCTTTTCATATTAGTTTGTTTTAGCCATGAAATTAATAAGAAATTTCTATAAACCAAATTAATATCTATCTTTTAATTTTTTTTCTTTTTGTAATGGACTGTCTTTACCCAAGAAAAGTTATCCAAATTTGTAAAGACAAAAGCAAAAACTATCCAAATGATGGCACGTATTTTATACATGTACTTTAAACGAAAATTATGGCAACTGAAGAAAAAAACAGCGAAGAAAAATCTCAAAGTGAGAAAACTGCGGATCGCGCTACTGTAAGACAAGCAAGAGAAGATGAACACAACGATTCATATGACCCACCGAATGACACACCGTTGGGTGGCATCACGTTAGACAAGGAACAAGCAAAGGACAACGATAATTATGATGAGGCGTGGAGAACAGAGCGCGACAGCACACCCGAAAGCGACAATAGTGACGATGAAGATACTGACGATTAAGGTTTCGTTTAATAACCCCGTGTCGAACCTTTGCCAAAAGTTTCTTCAATAAGCCGGGTAACAGCCATAATATTGCCCGTTACCTGTGCCTTGATAAACATTTCCAAAAGCTCCTTTGATGTAAGTTCTGGATGTGTTTTCACAATGGTTTCTATCATCCGAGATAGATTTTCGTATTCTTCGTTTCTGGAAATCTCAATGTGTAGATTGCCTTCCGCTATCCGCTTGATCTCATTTTCAAAACGGGGTTCCTTCTGGATATTGGTATAAAATTCTTGGGTTAAATAGCCGATAACAGCTTCCTCTAAACTATTAAGGCATCTGGTTTTCCCGTCTCTCGCATAGACGGTCAACCCATATCGGTATGGGCGAACGGCAGCTTGATTGCTTTCGTTGGCTGGCATGACTTGCAGCGCAATATAGGATTTGAGATGGAGTAGTTCGTGAAAGGTGATCAGGGATAGCTGCATATCAGATTCAACCCTGTCCACCATGAGGCTTTGCTGGATTGGTGCAGCAGCTCCGCTCACTGCTTTTATTTTAGACAGATACGCCCTTGTTCCGCCATCACGCAAAAGATGGATATTTTCCAATGGAACAGGAGCCGTTTTTTGTCGCCCGTAGGCAGCCAACATGCGGTCGGCAGCAGATTGCGCAAAATCAATTATTTCACGATCGCGCTCGCTCTTTTCGATCTCAAATTCTGTTATCTTTCTTCCGCCCTCCTGGTAGATCGTTTCGAGGATGTGTTCGTCCCACGCAGGGGTCAAGTGTTCTTTTTCAGTTGGGAGACCGATAAGTTTGTCTATGAAAGGATTATTCCATTTTTCCACCTATATAGTCTACCATACCGTCCGCTTTCTTTTTATTTAAATTAAAAGAGCTTTCATGTCGAAAGCTCTTTTTGGTTTAGTAATTTCTCTATTTTCTGTCGCTGTTGTGTCGTGATCCCCGCATCGCCTTTCGCTAAAAGACACAGGCAATTTCTGTTTACACCCGCTCGTTTCGCAAATGCCTCTGCGGTAAGTCCATGCTCGATCCTGTACTTAGCAATGCGTCCATAAAGTGTGCCTGTATCAATCGGAAACGGGTTATACCCCAACGCTTCGATTATCCTCGGCCCATAGGTAACATGTGGCTGTTTTCCGCGAAAGCACCAATCGGTTAGGCGCTCCGGCGCAACGCCTATGCGCCTTGCCATTTCGACTTGGGATATTCGTAAGGCAAGCTGCTTGTTGTAGATGTGTTCGCCGATAGTGGCGGGGTTAGAAATACCGTGTACGGGTCTTGGGGCAATTAACTCAACATCGAAAAAAGGCAAAGCAGCATTGATGCTGCTACGAGTACTTTTGCAATGTTTTTCATTTGAGTTTGTTTTTGTTTGTTTGAGATTAGTTTGAGTTAAATTGTTTGTTTGTTTGCATAGTACAATACCAACAGCGTGCCAGAATTTTAAATTAATGATAATCAATCGATTGTAAAATTACCGGCACACCGAATTTCCATTATATGGATAAATTATCCAAAAAATGGAATTCAGAGGTAATAGAGGATTCCACACACCTCGCGGTCGTATTTGAGAAATGAGGCCCATCGCCGTTAGTTCACGCCCTTTCGGAGTTGCCCCTTTTCTCTGGAACATTTACGTGAAATTTCCTTTCCATTTTTCACGTCCCGTTAAATACCATAAATTGCGCTCACAATTCCACAATGAACGCAGACCTAAAGAAACTTTTCCAGTCGCTGCAAATGCGGCAATTTGCTCCCGTCTATCTTATAGATGGCGAGGAACCCTATTACCTGGATATGATCACCTCGTACTTCGAGAACAATATCCTTACACCGGCCGAGCGCGACTTTAACCTGATGGTACTTTATGGTAAGGACTCGGAGTGGGCCGATGTGGTCAATGCCTGCAGGCGCTTCCCTATGTTTGCCGAAAAGCAGGTGGTGATACTGAAGGATGCGGCCTCATTAAAAGGCTTCGCGGAGCTTGCCGGATATGTGGAGAAGCCCTCCCCTACCACTATCTTTCTTATAGAGCACCGGTTTAAAAAAGCGGACAGCCGCACCAAAATAGTAAAGACCATTAAGGAAAAGGGCTATTGCTTTACCTCTGATAAGATACGGGATGAGCAGATACCGCAGTGGATACAGTCGCACGGCAATGACCTCGGTTTCCGCATAGGTGAGCGGGAAGCGCAGGTGCTGGCTACTTACCTGGGCAACGACCTGCAAAAGATAGTGAACGAAATAGAAAAAGTTCGCATCAACATACCCGATGAAAAGGAGCTTACCATACAGCTTATACAGAAATTCATAGGCATAAGCAAGGAGTACAATGTATTTGAGTTCCCCGAAGCCGTTACCGGTGGCGACAAGGACAAGCTATACCGTATGCTGGCCTACTTCCTGGCCAACAGCAAGGCCGCACCAATGCCCTTGCTTATAGGCAGTTTTTATACCCATTTTAACCGCCTGTATTTAGCCAATTTCGTAAGGGGCAAAACCGATAAAGAGGCTGCGGCGGCCCTCGGTATGTCGCCCTACCACATAAAAAACGTTATGGCTACGGCCCAGCAATGGCCCCTGCACCGGGTGGAGCGCTGCCTGCTACTGCTGGGCAAGTACAGCACCATGGCTGTGGGCATAAAGAACAGCACCAACGATAAAGAGCTGCTTAAAGAAATGGTGGGGCAGATGATTGAGTAACCGCTCAGTTATATTTTCATTTGTGCATAATAAGGATGGTCGGGGTTTACTATCAATTCCTCCCTCAGCGGATGTATAAGTACATCCATATCCTCTAAAGGGATGCAGCCCAGCAAGGGTTCTGCATCACCCGGAAGTATCATTGCGCTACAAAGACTCCTCCGGTTCTTAAACCGAAGCTCTACATTAGAGACAACGTCGTACTCCACAATATGCCCGTTGGCAAGTTGTGCTTTTCTCTTTTCAACGATCGGGAACTGTAACTGCTCCTGTATACGTTCGTTAATGCAAAGCATGTCAGACCCGGCGTCAACCCTGATTCTTACGGGCATGCGCTTTACTTCTTCTCCTATAAAATGCCTGCGTGCAAGCGTAATATCTTCATTGTTTATCAATTCAATTTCTGCGAATATCGTGCCCATTGCTTTAATGGTTTGCTTGTAAAAATAACGAAAAAAAATTCGCTCCGTTGTTGTGCAGGTGGGTTGGCGACCCCAACGAAAAAAATAATGTGGATAACTATTAATTTCATTTTTCATTGTATGATAGCCTGGTAAAGCATTTCAGGCTACTACGTGTTTTTGGGTGACCCCATTGGTGACCCTATTTTAACCTCACCCCATCCCTCTCCAAGGCTACCGTGTACCGACATCTTTTTTATGATATTTCATACCATGATGTGCCCCATGGGGCTACCTTTTTGTAGCAATAAGCATCCTAAAAGCCATATGTGCCCCTTAGGGCCTACCAATTCGCGTGTGATGTTAGCCCCCATGGGGCATACACGTATTTTATGGCATCTATGCTACAAAGAGTAAGCCCCGATGGGGCAAGCCCATATTATCAATAAATTCTTGTGGGTACACGGTAGTCTCCAAGGGGAGCGGGTGAAGCTACGTAGGCGCGAGAAAAACCCGACCCTAAAGGGGGAAGTTACGTAGGCGCGAGTCGGGTCATCTATTTGCTCTGATTTGGTGCATTGCTATGTGACGCAAAAAAAATGCCAGAAAAGGAGGGAAGCGCATTGAGATATTCACATTCTTATGGCACAGTGAGTACGTATTATCGCAAAACCTATTCCAGCAAGCCTTTCATCCATTGCACGCATCCCACCTCATCGACCACGGACCATGAATGCGGATGCCGCATGCCGTTGCTGCGGTAGCCTTTTCTGTCACTTTGTATAAACTCGGCTCTGTCGTTCCCGAGTATCATCAGCCGGTTGATGAGTTCTGCGGTAACAAGGAAGTTGGCGTTCCTTACTGTTTGCCTGCGGTTCACTATGCGCCAGGCAATGTCCACATCATGGTAGGTCCTCACAGCGGTATGGGCCAGGTATTTTTCATTTTCACCGTATGCCTTGTTCATGCAGAAAGGACTGATAAGGTTATACTTTTCAATATTGGCGGATGGGATGCCGTACTGGCTTTGCATCCTATGGATGGCTTCTTTTGCTTCTTCCACGGCGGCAGCAGAAAAATTTTGTGTTATGGCTTCCTGCTCGTTGTCCCACAAAGTGAAAACATCTATCGGCGAGTCTATCATGAAAACAGCCCTTGGCTTGATGGGAAATTTGGCTGGGTACTGGTTGCAAAGCTCTGCGTATCTTAACACAATAGTACCGCCTGCCGAATAACCACCCAATACAAATTTGTCGGGCCGCACTTTGTAGCGGGTAATTACATCATTCAGCACAGCAGTCATTTGGGCCTGTACTTCAGGGTCGGCATATAGTTTGAAGCCGGCAGCAAAGCAAATAGTAAGTATATTATTGGCGTAGGCTACATTGGGCAATTTTGTTTCGGGGAAAATGCTTTCCGCCTGCTGGCTGAACCCGGATAGCAAAACCAACACACCTTTGATGGAATCGCCGGGATGAATATCTGGCTCCATAGCCAGGTAGTAACCGCTGGTATTGTCATTTTTATCCACAACAATCTTTTTTACAGATTGCGGAAACGCAACGCTGACTGAAAAAACAAATAATAAAATGACAAACAAATGTTTCATGCTTTTGGTTTACGAACTGCTAATCTATAAATAATCCGGTGTTCTTTATCGGGGTCCAAGATAGTAGCGCCCCGAGTTAAAATGGTTAGTTTTCACTATTTTTAATTTTCACAACGCCATGTTAATACGAAATAGTTAGTTACTTTTGTGTTATGTATTATCTTATCTATACAAGTTACGCTGTTGTGAAATTTCAGGAAGTTGATCTGAAAGAATTATTGGTGCAGGCACAGGAAAAGAATAAGCGGTTGAACATCACCGGCATGTTATACTACTTTGACGGGATATTTATACAACTGATAGAAGGGAGTGAAGCCGACGTAAAGCTGCTAGGCGCAACTATTGCTAAGGACCCGCGCCATAAAGATTTTGCGATCGTAAAAGAGGGCCCTACCGAAAACCGCTTCTTTAAAAACTGGTCTATGGGCTTCAAATCAGTTTCGCCAACGGATGCCGATGAAGTGAAATACTTTAAGGAAATGAATACTGCAGGGAATAACCACAATACTTCTGTGAGGCACTTGTTTAAGATAATGCTGGATAAGTAAGGTGCGAAACATGCTTCGCTAAAAAATATAAAAAAATATTTAGCATGGTTTTTGATGCAATTATTTTATGCATAAAATTTTACTATACTCGGTCCTAAGTGCAGTTTGCCTATCCGGTTGTAAAAAACATCAAAATACAGCACCCACTACTACGTCTTATACGTCTGCAGGAATGAATGGGACATGGCTATGGCTCGGACCCTCCGCTAGTTCTGATTACGGCTTTCCGTCAGATGCTTTTGCCCAGTTTGCCGTTGCCGTTTTAAATAATAAAAGTGTACTCATTCTCGGAGATACATTGCAGTTCCGGTCAATAGACACGCCGTCTGGTGCAATTATTTTCTATCGCAACGATGGTTCTTATTCGTTTCAGATTAATGAAGAATGGCTTTATTATTACCCTGCCAACAATTCAATGCATTATACAAAGCAGGAAAGTGCTAGCTATGGCGGTTCATATATAGATGTTTCCACCTCAGTTTATCAGCCAAATTCATCTATAAAAGACTACGTTATGAATATCGCTGGAACAAAAGCGTTATCCGGCATGGGTTACGACACCCTAGTTACCCGCAATCCAAATGATAGCACGTACAATGTGAATGTCAACATGAATTTTGGCATAGTCAATGATTCTACAATAACTTTTGATCATGACATTCTAAATATTGGTGCCGACACACTGCATTATAAGTCAACGGACAATATTGCAAAAACAGTAACTTTTCAAAATTTCCACTACTATTCTTTCTTTACATCAACGCTCACATACAATTATGCTACCGGTAAAATCGTTTTTGAACAATATTCCCGAAAAAATTACTGGAGACGATATGTTATATTGCAATAATTTCGGATTCTCACAAGTTTGTACCAGGTATTCAGTTTTGTGACCTACTGATGCAGACGAAGTGAAATACTTTAAGGAAGCGAGTACTCTGGGAAATAACCACAATACTTCTGTGAGGCACTTGTTTAAGATAATGCTGGATAAGTAGGGCTGAAAAGTGTCGCCCTGCCAGTTATCAATTAACATAAATTAATAATTTTAATAATTTGTTTTTTGATAATTTTGTGAAAAATGATTTCTATGAAATTCATGTCTTGTCTTGGTGTTATTGCGTTAAGTTGCTGCTGGTTTTATGGGTTTGCAAAAACGCCAGGTAAAACCGGTCATTGCCTGGTGTATAATACCAGTGCTGACTATAAAGAGAACGCGGCAAGGAAGCAAGATATTCACATTTTGCAAGGGCGGTCTCACGCGCGATATTGGTCAAAGGATTATGTTTTTGTCTTGGGACTACTACAAAAAACGAACCAACCTTACCGCTTGTAGATAATTTTTTATTTTCACAAAAAAAATCACAAAATTTATCCGGCTGTTATAGATTTTTCCTTTAGCAGCAACACAAATAATTTCTACCTATGGAACAAAGGGAGCCGAGAAAAAGAATACCTATATCCAAGCATATGCAGCAAGTGATTGTTGACCCTTTGGAATTTAAAAAGAACAAGTCGTCTGATAAAGCAAGAAATATCACATCAATAAACGAGAGGATTAGTATTGAATTATGGTTTGACAAGCATTATATAGACAGGAATCAACACGGCGATGAAGATGGAAAAAGAAATGGCATTGACAACACAATGGTTGAAGCCCTTGTGCTTCAATCGGTAAAACATTTACTGTTTTATAGTGCTTGTGTAAAGAATTTCACCTTCTTAAACCATACTGAAATAGGAAATACCGGGAGAGTAAATCGAATTGTTTGCCAGCGAGTTACCGATGATGGGATGTTGAATGTAGCGATAGAAGCTCATTATAAATCTCTAAAAGAATATGAAATAACAGTTAAAACAGCTATGTGTACGGATGATTTTAAGCTTGGTGATAACCAATATGTAGTTGAAATATCTGGAGACGACAGTTCAATATTAAAGTGTATGATTAATAGAAAAGTTACAGAAATATGTTCTATTTAACTTGATTTTTAAAAAATAAGTTTTATCTTTATGGCAAGATAGGGTTAATATCTGGACAGCCTTCTTGTAAGGCAGGGTATAAATCTGGACAATCTTTTTAAACCCCCACATTAGTGGGGGTTTCTCATTTTAGGGAATTGATATCCATTGGCGGGAGTCCTGCGCGGCCGATATTGGAAGAAGAAAATAAGACCGGCATCGGCGGAATACTTCTGTACGGCATCTGTTTAAGATACTGCTGGATAAGTGATGGGGATAGCCGGATCCACTTCTGGTGTTTAAGAAAAGTCCTCATTGAGGGTTGGCTGTGGGAACAATTCCGATTTATATTTGTTCTATCAACTTGTCTAAAAGCTCTGGCTCGTCCAGTTCAATTATCGCCTTTCCTAGCTTAACAAGCCCTCTACACGTGGCAAGCGCACCGATAGCATAGGTAAACGTACGGGTATCTAAATCATTGCTTAGATTAGCTGTTGTGTATTGGTATAGCTCTGCTATTCCTTGTTCATAATATAATTGGAACTCTATCGGCAATGCGGGATTATGACCTAGTACTCTTTGTTGCTCAATCGTAGAGCACAACGCTAATAGATTCAAGTCGAAAATACCTTTTAGTTTTGCAATTCGGACAATCTGAGGCAACGCCAGATACGATGCAGGTCCAACATCTCCCTGATGATGCAATCCATTCCAAAGTTCAGTCCATACTTCGCCTATTTCAGCGGGGTCGCAAGCTTTTTCTAATCGCTTCAGTGGAACCGATACATCATATATTTCTCGATAGCCACCTTCAAGGCGTTGCCATATTGATTCGTCTAAAGTCATAAATAATTTTGCGGATTTAAATCTACAATTTAAAACAACCATAGAGGCAACTAATACAGCAGTTTAAATTCCGAAATAAGAGCTGGCGAAATAATCGGTTCAGATAGTGCCGCTGTATTGCCCATCCGCCACCTGTTCCATCCAGTCCACCGGTGAACCATTGAGTTTTTCCTGTATGGCAATGTGGGTCATGGCGGTGGTAGCGGTGGCGCCGTGCCAGTGTTTTTCCTGCGGGGCAAACCATACTACATCTCCCTGGTGTATCTCTTCCACCGGGCCGCCTTCGCGCTGCGCCCAGCCACTACCGGTGGTAACTATCAGCGTCTGCCCAAGCGGATGGGTGTGCCATGCGGTGCGTGCGCCCGGCTCAAAGGTGACAAGCGCCATAGCCACACGGGCAGGCTCCGGCGGAGCAAAAAGCGGGTCTATACGCACCTGCCCGGTAAAGTATTCTGCCGGGCCTTTGCCGGATGGCTGTGAGCCGCTGCGCTTTATTTCCATAGAATTTGCTTTTGGGAATCAAAGGTAAGGATATCGCACACGAGTTGTCCTGCGCGAGCGATGTCGGTCAGAAAATAAGACCAACATCGGCGGGAAAGTAATACCAATTAACCATTGGAAAAGGGCAATTGGAGCGCGTAGTTGCGCACCTACGGAGCGCCGTAAAGCCTTGTCCGGCCCATACTACAAAGCTTTTGCTCCGATGGAGCATCCAGCAGATCAATTAAGTTGAAACGGTATAAGCTCCGTGAACTTTGTGCATTTCCTTGTGGCCGTTGTGCTAAAATCGTGCAGCCACTCGATATGAAGGGCTTACTTTGAAACTCTTTGCGAATGCTCGTTTCCGGTCGGCAGAACGAAATTCCCGTCTTTGTCCTTTACCAGTTTGTGCATTTCTATAAATGCATCAACGTCCAGTATGTTAGACCAATACACACCACCCTTGAAGGTGCGTTCAAACTCCAAATTATAATGGGTGCAGCCGATGTACTTTTTTTTGAACTTACCCCATTCATGATTGGGGTGCTTTTGTATAAGCTCTATTACAGCTAATTTTCTTAGACGTTTTGCCGCCTTTTCGTCGGGGCGTAATTTTCTTTCCATATTCACTTTTCGTTCACTCGGGCGCAAAAGTAGAAAAAAGGATGTCACGGGAAGGTAAATATTATATAGTTCGATGGGCGATGCCCATCGCTATTAGATCACGCCCTTTCAGGGCTTCCTAATGCAGAGGCATGGCCTTAAAGAATAAATACAATCAAATAAACCGGCTTACGACGAAGTAAACACCGGCGGCCAGCAGGCCGCTTACGGGTATGGTAAGTATCCAGGCCCATAGAAGGTTTATGGTTACGCCCCAGCGTACTGCAGAGAGGCGCTTGGTGGCACCCACGCCCATTATAGAGCCTGCAATGGTGTGGGTGGTGCTTACGGGTATCTTCAGGTTCTCGGTAAGGAACAAGGTTATAGCACCTGCGGTTTCGGCTGCTACGCCTTCAAAAGGGGTCACCTTGGTGATGCGGGTGCCCATGGTCTTTATGATCTTCCAGCCGCCACTTAGCGTACCCAGCGATATGGCTGTGTAGCAGGCAAGCGGCACCCATACCGGCATGTCAGAGAACGATTGTATCTGGTGGTCGGCTATAAGGGCCACCGTGATAATGCCCATTACTTTTTGCGCATCGTTGCCGCCATGCCCAATACTGAACGCGGCAGAAGATATAAGCTGGAAACGCTTCAGGTACTTGGTAGCGCGGAAGGTATTCAGCGAGCCGAGGAACATGGTAAATACGCTCATGGCCGTGAGGATGGTTGCCAGCAGCAGCCATTTGAAGTTCTTCCCATCGAGGATAATATTGGTAAGTTGGTTGGTGGAATGACCTTTTAAGTGGGCAGGATCAGTTTCCAATACATTGCCGAGCAAAATAAACACTATAGCAATAACCCCCAGCGATATAAGTTTGGGCAACGGCCCCCGCCGGAACGAATAAATGAACCACAGCGAAATGATATAGGCCATTATCATACCCATAAGCGGTGCCAGCACTATGAAGCTCACGGTTTTGATGATAGGCTCTGAGTTTACGGCATGAAAGCCAGCGTGGGCTATAGCAGCCCCGGCAAAGCCCCCAATAAGGGTGTGGGATGAGCTTGACGGGATACCAAACCACCAGGTCATCAGGTTCCACGATATGGCGGCTATGAGGCCAGACATAATGACCGGAAGAGTAATGAAGTCGTCCTTTACGGTCTTGGCTATGGTATTGGCCACGCCATGATCCTTGAAAATAAAGAAAGCGACAAAGTTGAACAGGGCAGCCCACACTACCGCCTGGAAGGGCGTAAGCACTTTGGTGGATACAATGGTAGCAATGGAGTTGGCGGCATCGTGAAAGCCATTGATATAGTCAAATACAATAGCCAAAACGAGGATCACTAAAAGGAGAACCGACATATTGGTCTGTTATGAGTATTTGATGATGATGGATTCTACAACATTGGCAGCGTCTTCGCATTTGTCGGTCACTGTTTCCAGCATCTGGTAAATGTCTTTCTGCTTTATGAGTTCTACTGCGCTTATAGACGATGAAAAAAGCTTTAGCATGGTGCTGTCCAGCAGGTCATCGGCATCATTTTCCAGGCTGTTTACCATTACGCAGGCTGCTGTGATGGCGCGCAGGTCCTTCATATCGCGCAGGGCATAAACGGTGGTGTTTATTGCGGTTATGGATTTAGAAATGATCTCGGCAAAAGCAGGTAGTGTGTTGTACCGGTCGTCTATCTGGTAGTTCACAATGCGCTTGGCAGCACCCCAAATATAATCTGCTATATCATCGAGCGAGGTGGCCAGGTAATGGATGTCTTCCCGGTCAAGCGGGGTAATGAAGTTGCGACCAAGCTCTATGAAGATGCGGTGCGTGGTCTCGTCATTCTTATGTTCATAGTCTTCGAGCGTACGAAGCATAGCGTCCCTTTTCGAAAGATCTTCTTCCTGCAGGGCGCTCTTAAACACATTTCCCATCTGCACCAACGTGGTGGTCACTTCCTCAAACAAACTATAAAAAATACGATCTTTAGGCAGGAAAAACTTCAGGACGGAATCAAATGACATAACAATTTCTTAATGTAAAATTAACACGCACAAAGCTATCTGTTACGACACGGCTTTAATAGCGGTAACGTAAACTTAATAATTTCTTAACATTGGCGATGCGATAGATAATGGAGAAGCCACTCCCCATCCCTTCCCGGTAAAAACCGGGAATGGCTTCCAAAGGGGGAATGCGCCGGAATATGCCATCAACTTCATCATTCTGCTCCACTTATTTCGTTAAGTCAATGACATTGCCTTACAGGGCTTACCAGGTCGCGGCATCCTTACTTTGCCAGCAATAGTTTTCCATTATACCGCTCATTGGCGGTACGGGCGGAAATAAAGTAAACACCTGCGGGCTTATCCAGGGTCAGGCTTGTTTCTTTGTTTGTTGTGGTATTCAATTCTAATACTTTTTCACCGATCACATTAGTAATGGTGATCTGGGCCTGTTCATCAATGCCTGAAGTAAGTGTAATGGAAAATGTCCCCTCACTCGGATTGGGATATAAGTGTAACCCGGCAATTGCCGCGCCAGGCAACCCTTCTACCTCCGTGCGACAGGCAGAATATGAACTTACAACGAACGGAAATATTGCTGAAACTATGCCACAAGAATTAATTATAGTATAAATAACGGTATCATTGCCCGGAACAACCCCCATAGCAATTCCTGAACTGTTGACAGTAGAGATAGCGGTATTGCTGCTGCTCCAAATGCCACCGGAGACGGTTTCTGAAAGTGCAACTGTCCTGCCGGGGCATACAGTATCTGTTCCGCTAATGATACCAGCGCTTGGCACCTCATTAACAGATACGTTTATAGTCGTTACATCAGTTGCAATACCGTCTGAAACGCTTACCTGGAACATGTCGCTGCCGAGATAGAATAAAGCTGGTGTATAGGTGAGGCCGGTTGGCAGGATGGTACCACCTGTAGAAGTAGCAGCGTAAGTAGCCGCTACCGTGCCGTGTGACGGTGGCATACTAAGGCTCCATGATTCCGGCTGGCCGAGATCGGAGTCTGATGCTGCTAACAACGCATTTATGGGCACTGCAGGGTCTGACTCGCTGATACATACTGTTAAGGATTGGGTATGGCCGCCTACAAATACTGGTGCATGGTCGCCGCCAGGCATTACTGCGCGAATGCGGTTGTTGTAAGAGTCGGCTATAAAAACATGCCCGGCGCTATCCACTGCCACGCTGTAAGGATAGTTTAGTTCGGCAGCAGTAGCAGGGCCACCATCGCCCGAAAAACCAACCGTGCCATTCCCCGCATACGTAGAGATAATGCCCGAGGTATTGATCTTCCTTATCACATTATTTCCGTTATCGGCTATATATACATTGCCTGCGGCATCAACCGCAATACTATAAGGCAGGTTGATCTTTGCTGATGTCGCTGCAAAACCATCTCCGGCCCAGCCGGCCGTACCATTACCCGCAATTGTAGAAATAATGCCGGCAGGCGTCACCTTCCGTATCCGGCTATTGCCTACATCGGCTATATATACATTGCCTGCGCCGTCCACAGTAAGGCCATTGGGGATATTTAACTCTGCAGCAGTAGCGGCACCACCATCGCCGCTAAAACCAGGCGTACCAGTTCCGGCAAAGTTAGTGATGATACCTGATGGACTAACTTTACGTATCCGATTACTTGCCTGTGCGCCAATATATAAGTTGCCGGCAGCATCAACGGCAACACCCCAGGGGAAATCTATTGCTGCTGCTGTAGCGGCCCCACCATCGCCTGTAAAACCAGCCCCACCATTACCGGCATAAGTTGTAATGATCCCAGCTGTATTCACCTTACGGATACGGTAGTTATAATAATCGGCAATGTACACATTGCCCAATGCGTCAACAACGCACGGCCCCGGTCCATTCATGGCGGCAGCTGTTGCAGGGCCGCCATCACCGCCGAAGCTGGTTGCGCCGTTCCCCGCCACGAGTGTAATAACACCAGACGGACTAACTTTCCTTATCCGGTTGTTCCAGTCGTCATCTATGAAGAGGTTGCCATGGGTATCAAAAACAACGCCACGCGGTTGCCCCAACTCCGCCAATGTAGCGGGGCCTCCATCACCACCGTAAGCTCCCGTACCATTACCTACAACGGTGGAAATCACCTGTGCCTTTGCTGGAGGGGCAATCAACGAGAAGAGCGCTATGGCTACAAAAATGATTGGATTTACAGGGTATGTCGTTTTTCTCATAATGTGTATCAATATTGAATAGACTAAACTATATAAAAAAATGAGAAAACAATTACCTGCTGTAAAAATCTCTATAAATGCAGACCGGGGAGCTAATTAGCTCCCCGGTCTGTCAATTTTCATTCCTTAATGATCTGAATATTATTGTTCGATCACAACATGGAATACCTTATTCTCTGTTCCGGCACTGAGGTTCAGTAAGTACATGCCGTTAGCCACTGTTGAGCTTAACTGCACTTGCTCGTTGATCTCGCCGTTAAGAGCGGTAACCTTGTTCTTATAAACAACCTGGCCAAGAACGTCAGTTATCTCGATGGTAACCTCTACGTCAGCAGCGCTGTTCAATGTACCCTTGATAGTAAATGTACCCTTGTTCGGGTTAGGCGCTATGCTGATGCTGCCGGTATTTACAGACCTGATCTGCGAAACACCTGTACTGTTAACAGCGATCTTCACTGATGCAGCAATTGGCTGGCCGCATACACCTTCAATTTCACAAGTGATCACATCGTTGTCAGCAAAGGTATTGCCGGTGAATACATCGGTAGATGCGCCTACTATAGCCGAACCATTCAACTGCCATTGATAAGACATCACCGGCGTATTGTTTTTCACCGAGGCATCAAGGATTATTGTCTGGCCAGGATTGATGGTAGTACCTGGTTTAGCGTTGATAACTACTGCATCAGGCAATGCTTCCACAATTACTTCTGTAACATCAGCAATTGTTTCATTACCCTGGGTTGCAGTATAAGTTATCATTGAATAACCAACTGACAAACCAGTTACCACACCGCTGGCATCAACAGTTGCTACCGCATCATTGCTGCTTGTCCATGCGCCATCTGCATTCGTACTTGTCAACGTTACCGCAGAACCAACACAAACTGTTGACGTTGGGTTAGTTACCATTTCACGAGCTACTGAAGAAGTAACCGTGAATGCCCAAGTTGCAGTAGTAGAGCCACAGCTATTGGAAACAGTATAAGTAATAGTAACCGTACCTGCGGAAACACCTGTTACGATACCTGTTGAGCCAACCACCGTTGCGTGGGCATTACTGCTTGTCCATGTGCCACCAGATGTGCCATCGGTAAGCGTAACATGCGCACCTACAGCAATTGTATGCGATGGACCGGAAATAGCAGCCACGGTAGGCAATGGTGTAACGGTTACTGTTGCGCTACCAGCCATTGTGCTTGTACAAGTTGTTGACGGATTAGTAGCGATCACAGTATAAGTGCCGGCCACTGTCTGTGGGCCAAACGTTATAGCGCCCCCAGAACCTGTCACAATACTTCCAACCGGACTGCCAGCCCTATACAACTGGTAATGAATACCTGAAGTAGAACTGCTGAGACCAATAACCACACCCGAACCACCTGCACAATAAGTGCCGCCACCGGTAACCGTGAATGTAGCTGGCACCGGATTAACAATGATGGTAGCGCTGCTGGTCATACTGCTTACACAGCCTGTTGTAGCATTAGATGCTACGACAGTATAAGTACCGACAGTTGTTTTAGCACCGAAGTCAAGCGCCGAGCCAGTACCAGAAACCAAGGCACCTGAAGTAGAAGACCCGAGATACAACTGGTAATTAATACCTGTGGCAGAACCACTCAGCGTAACATGGAAACCAGTACCACCGGCACAATAGCTACCACCACCTGATACGAAGAACGAAGCAGGAGCAGCGTTAACTGTTACCGTAGCACTGCCCGTCATGTTGCTTGTACAAGAACCTGAAGTGCTGGAAGCAACTACCGTGTAAACGCCAGCCACTGTCTGCGGGCCGAAAGTTATAGCAGCGCCGCCGCCAGTTACCGGAGAACCTACAGCAGTAGAGCCACCGCGATATAACTGGTAGTGAACGCCTGAAGTAGAACTGCTAAGACCGACAGCTACACCCGAAGCACCGGAGCAATAAGCGCCGCCGCCTGTTACTGTAAACGCAGTAGGCGCAGTAGCGGTAGTTACAGAGACCGTACCGGTCATTGTAGCAGAACAGCCTGTTGCAGTATTAGTAGCTACAACCGTATAAGTGCCGGTAGTAGTCTCTGCACCTAAATCAAGCGCTGACCCTGTACCCGACACCGCGCTGCCCACCGATGTGCCACCTGCAAATGCCTGGTAGCTAATACCAGCATCTGAACTGCTGAGGCCAACGTGAACCCCGCCGCTACCAACACAATAAGAGCCGCCGCCAGTAATTGTATAAGCTGTTGGCAGTGGATTAACTGTTACTGTTGCGCTGCCGGTCATAGTGCTTGTGCAACCCGTAGTTGGATTTGTAGCCACTACAGTATAAGTGCCTGCTGTTGCATGTGGGCCGAAGCTGAGGGTAGAACCTGTACCGGTTACGTACGTGCCAACTGCAACTCCTCCGTCATTCAACTGGTAATGGAAGCCCGACGTAGAACCACCAAGGCCGATCGTCACACCTGTGCCACCTGCACATAAGCTGCCACCACCGGTAACAGTAAAGGCAGAAGGCAATGGATTGATTGTTACTATTACACTGCCGGTCATGGTGCTTGTGCAACCAGTAGAAGCATTTGATGCAACAACTGTATAAGTACCGGATGAAGTTTCTAAGCCAAAGCTTACCGCCGCACCTGTACCAGATACGGTACCAAGCGTTGCAGGGCCATTGTGCAATGTATAGTTAAACCCTGCAACCGAGCCGCTTACACCGATCGCAACGCCTGTGCCACCTGAGCAATAGCTACCACCACCTGTTACAGAATAAACCGCAGGTAAAGCATCTATTGTAATTGTTGCGCTGCCCGTCATAGAGTCGGTGCAACCGGTAGCTGCATCTGTTGCAATCACCGTATAAGTTCCACCTGCTGTTTCAGCACCGAAGTCGAGGCCTGAACCTGTTCCGGAAACCGGCGCGCCAATTGCTGCAGGCCCGTCATGCAGTTGGTAATTGATACCCGATACCGAACCGCTTAATCCGATATGGATGCCGGTACCACCTGCGCAATAGCTGCCACCGCCAGTTACCAGGTAAGGTGTTGGCAATGGGTTAGTCACCACAGTTGCGGTGCCTGACATGCTGCTTGTACAGCCTGTGCCCGGATAAACGGCGGTTACATAATAAGTACCCGATGCAGTAATTGAGCCATAGCTTGCTGTAGATCCTGTACCTGAAATTGTAGTAACCAAACTTGTACCGTTATACAACTTGTAGTTGACCCCTGTCTGCGTGTTAGCCATACCTACAGTAACACCAGCTCCACCTGCGCAGTAGCTGCCCCCGCCTATCATTGAGTAAATTGATGGGACTGGGTTGACTGTAACGGCAACCGACCCTGACATACTCCTGGTGCAACCAGTAGTGGTATCGGTAGCAATAACCGTATAAGTACCGCCAGCAGTTTCAGCACCGAAGTCTAATGAAACACCCGTACCATTTACCGCGCTACCTGCTAAGGATGCACCATTGTATAATTGGTATCTGATGCCCAATGTTGATGAGCTTAATTGTATATGAGGAGCGCTGCTGCCTGAGCAATAAGCGCCGCCACCAGTTACTGTATCAAGAATTGGCAATGGACTTGTTGACACAGTAGCCGTACCAGCCATTGTATCCAGGCAACCGGTAGTGGTATTTGTAGCCACTACTTTGTAAGCGCCAGTTGCTGTTTCGAGACCGAAATCAAGCGCGCCACCAGTACCGGCAACTGCTGATCCTGTAGGTACGCCAGCATAATACAACTGGTAGTTGACACCTGCGTCAGATGAAGCTACCCCAACATGAACGCCCGTTCCACCTGAGCAATAGCTGCCAGTACCCGAAACAGAGACACTATAAACCGTTGGTACAGGTAATATAGTCACCACTGCCGATCCTGACATGTTATTAGTACAGCCTGTGCTTGTTCTTGTAGCAATAATAGTATAGGAACCTGCCGCGGCTTTCAATCCGTAATCAAGTGAAGAGCCAGTGCCTGAAAGTGAATCAACTAACGTGCCGCTATTGTATAACCTATACTTAACGCCAGTATCAGAAGCAGACGTCATGCTGATATCAACACCCGCACTGCCTGAGCAATAGCTACCACCACCCATTACTGAATAGACGGTTGGCAACGGCAGAACGGTTATCACAGCAGAGCCCGTCATCGTTGCGGTACAACCAGTAGTGGTATTTGTAGCGACTATGGTATAAGTACCGGCAGCTGTTTGTGAACCGAAGCTGACAACAGAACCTGTAGTGCCAGCGTGAGCGCTGCCAACTGGGGCGCTACCATTAAATAGCTGGTAGTTAACTCCGGTTGTAGAGTTGGCAAGGGTGACATTAACACCGGAACCACCCAAGCAGTAGCTGCCGCCAGCGCTAATGGCGAACGCCGTTGGTAAAGCATTGATGCTAATAGAAGCAGTTGATGCCATTGTGTTTGTGCAACCAGTGGTTATGTTCGTAGCAGTAATGGAATAAGTACCAGCGACGGTCTGCGAGCCGAAGCTGATAGCCGCACCTGTACCGGTTATCGGGCTACCTACAGGAGATCCGTTAGATAACTGGTATTTAACACCTATCTGAGTAGATGATAACCCTACCACTACACCTGCGCCACCGGCACAGTAGCTACCGCCACCAGTCATTGAGAACGCAACAGGTAATGGATTAACCACAACAGTAGCACTGCCACTCATTGTATCCGAACAACCTAAGCCAAGTGTAGATGTCGTGCTGGCGATAATCGTATATGTACCAGCCGGAACTACAAGGCTCATTGTGCTGCCTGTGCCAGAAAGCGAACCATACAATCCACTTGCAGTGTAAGCGAAATAAGTCATGCCTGTCTGCGAACCGGACAGTGTAATGGACACTGTTGACGAAGTGCCACTGCAATAACCACCACCGCCGCCAACGAGATAAACCGTTGGTAAAGCAGTAATAGATATAGATGTAGTACTGGTCATCAGGGCGCTGCAACCCGCTGCAGATACGCCAATCACTGTATAAGTACCTGCAGCGGTAAATGTACCGAAGCTGATAGCTGCTCCAGTGGAGGAGCCGGAAACAGGAGTACCAACAGCTAAACCAGAGTTATATAACTGGTAAGTAATGCCACTCTGCGAACCACTCAATCCGATAGCCAAACCAGAACCACCAGCGCAATAACTGCCGCCACCAGTTAAAGTAAACGAAGAAGTAGGCAGTGAGTTAATACTAACTGTTGTGCTTCCGGTCATCGTGTTCACGCAACCTGTAAGCGTATTTGTCGCAACAATGGTATATGAAGGCGAGCTAACTGCCGTTATCAATCCGAAGTCGAGCGAAGAGCCGGTACCGGATAATGGGGTACCAACCGCCGTAGAGCCGTTGAACAATTGATAACTAACTCCAGTTGAGGAGGCACTCAGGCCTATGTGGACGCCTGTGCTACCCGCACAATATGCGCCGCCACCTGTGAGTGTATAAGCTGTAGGCAAAGGATTAATGGTAACAATAACACTTCCCGACATTGAACCCACACATCCTGTAGTAAAGTTAGTACCCACCACAGTATAAGTACCCGGAGTAGTTTCCAGTCCGAAATCAAGCGCTGCGCCTGTTCCGAATACCGAAGTGCTTACCGCAGTACCGCCATTGTATAAGACATAAGTAACACCGAGACTTGAGGTTGTAAGACCCACGTGAACGCCGGCACCACCAGTGCAATAACCACCACCACCAGAAACAGGAATAGCAGTTGGTAATGGATTGGCAAAAACCGTATCGGTACCTGTCATCGTCTTCACACAGCCTGTTGCCGTATTTGTTGCCACAACTGTATAGGTTGTGCCAGCCGCCGTAATCAGACCGAAGTCAAGTGCAGCGCCGGTACCGGAAAGCGGAGTTCCTACCGCAGTAGAACCACCATAAAGCTGGTAGCTCACACCCGTACTTGAACCTGCCAGGCCAATATGAACACCACTACCGCCGGTGCAATACCCGCCACCGCCGGTCATAGAGAATGCTGAAGGCAATGGATTAACTGTTACAGTAGCCAATGACAGGCAACCTGTGGGCAGTGCATAAGTGAAGGTAACAGTACCTGCTGTAATCCCGGTCACGATACCGGTAGAGCCGATGCTGGCTACTGATGAACTACCGCTCCATGCCCCGCCACTTGTGGCGTCTGCAAGCGTTGTAGTTGAGCCCACACAAACAGCCGCAGTTCCGGTAATTGAAGCCGGCAACGGATTAACCGTTATAGTAGTAGTTGCTTTACAACCTGTTGGCAATGTATAGGTAATAGTCGGACTGCCGGTAGCGATACCGGAAACAACACCACTTGTGGAGCCAACTGTAGCCCATGCGGTAGTGCTGCTTGTCCATATGCCGCCGGTACCCGAAGTATCGGACAGTGTTATGGTTGAACCGATACACACATTCGTTGTTCCTAAGATAGCCGATGGCGTTGGATTAACCGTTACACTCGCTGTTACGAAACAGCCACCCGGAAGCGTATAAGAAATCAATGCAGTACCGGCCGAAACACCAGTTACTACACCCGAACCACTGCCTACTGTAGCAGAACTGCTAAGAGTTGTCCAGGTACCTGTAGTAGTAGGGTCTGTCAGCGTTATAGTTGCGCCAGTACAAACATTCAGGGTACCTGCGATAGCCGATGGAGCGGGGTTAACTGTTACCGGTAAAGTAACCAGGCAACTACCCAATGTGTAAGTAATAGTTGGGCTGCCTGCTGCAACACCGGTTACGACACCCGTCGTAGAACCGACGCTGGCGAGCGATGGGTTGCTGCTTGTCCAGGTACCACCAGTAATCGCATCCGTCAAGTTGGTTGTTAAGCCTAAGCAAACAACATTTGTGCCGGAGATCGCGCCTGGAGTTTGGTTAACAGTGATCGTAGTTGTAGTAATACAACCTGTTGCCAATGTATAAGTAATAACCGGGTTGCCTATGGCTACACCAGTAACTACACCTGAAGTCGAGTTAACAGTAGCAAGCGAAGTATTGCCGCTGCTCCATGTGCCACCAGTTGAAGGATCGGACAACGTAACAGTGGAACCGATACATACCGATGTAATTCCTGTTATAGCCGATGGCAATGGATTAACTGTGATCGTAGCCAATGCAATACAGCCTGTTGGCAAAGTATAAGTAATAGTAGGCGTACCAGCCGCAACACCGGTTACAATACCCGTGCTGCTAACCACTGTGGCCTGAGATGTATTGCTGCTGCTCCAACTTCCGCCGGCTGTGCCATCAGAAAGATTGGTGGTCAGACCAGCGCAAACATTAAGTGTGCCTGTTATTGCTGCCGGTAATGAATTTACAACCACCGAAGCAGTTGTAAAGCAGCCAGCAGGCAGTGTATAAGTAATAGTAGCCGTACCTGCAGAAACACCGGTAACAATACCTGATGACGTACCTACTGTAGCGAGAGACGAACCGCTGGTCCATATACCACCCGTTACCGCATCTGTAAGCGTTGTTGTAAGGCCGATACAAACACTGGAACCACCGCCGATAGCAGCAGGTGAAGGATTAACCGTAAGCCCTGCAATAACTGTGCAACCTGCGGCCGATGTATATGTCATCGTCACCGAACCTGCAGCTATAGCTGTTACAACACCGTTGGCAGCACCTATTGTTGCCAGGGAAGGATTGCTGCTTGTCCATGTACCTCCTGCACTGGCATCGGTCAATGTAACGCTCTGGCCAGCACATACGGTAGTTGCACCACTGATTGCAACTGGTGTAGCGTTGACTGTGAACGGCAGAACCGATACGCAACCGCCTGGTAATGTATAAGTAATAGTAATAGTGCCTGAAGCAACACCCGACACCACACCGGAAGTAGAACCGATCGTGGCCTTAGTAGTGTCACTGCTGGTCCATGTACCGCCTGACGTACCGTCAGTTAAAGTTGTAGTAAGCCCGGTACAAACGTTTGCTGTACCTGCAATTGTGCCAGGAGTCTGATTAACAGTTCCACCAGCCGTTACAAAACATCCGGTAGAAAGCGCATAAGAAATACTTACACTGCCTGCCGCAACACCGGAAACTATACCGGAAGTAGCGCCCACTGTAGCCAGCGATGTGTTGCTGCTGCTCCATGTGCCACCGCTTGTAGTGCTGCTCAATGTTATGGTTGACCCAGTACATACACCACCTGCACCTGTAATAGCTGCCGGTAACGGATTAACAGTGATCACTGTGGTAGCTATACAACCTGTAGGCAATGTATAAGTAATAGTAGGATTACCCGAAGCTACCCCGGTAACAACGGCAGTACCTGCACCGATAGTAGCCTTAGTGGTATCGCTGCTGCTCCATGTACCCGAACCTGCATCAGATAAAGTGATCGTTGAACCAACGCATACACTTGTGGAACCTGATATTGCAGATGGTAAAGGATTGATAGTTACAGTAGCAGAACCAGCCATTGTGTTTACGCAAGATGTGCTTGTTATGGATGCGATCACGGTATAAGTACCTGCCGCTGTTTGTGAACCAAAGCTGATAGCAGCGCCGGTGCCTGAAACAGGAGTACCTACAGGCGAAATACCATTATATAACTGGTACGTTACACCCGCCGCAGAATTTGATAAACCTACAGCCACTCCAGAACCACCTGAGCAATAGCCGCCGCCACCGGTAACGGTATATGCTGTTGGTAACGGATTAATAGTAACCGTAGCGCTGCTGAACATATTGTTTACGCAACCTGTTGTTGCATTAGTTGCTACTACAGTATAAACGCCTGTTGTTGTTTGCAAGCCGAAGTCGATGCCGCTGAACGAACCAGCAACAGGGCTTCCAACAGGAGTGCTTGCGTTATACAGTTGATAATTGACACCGCCTGTAGAATTTGACAAGAATACATGAACGCCTGAACCGCCGAGGCAATAAGCGCCACCACCCGTTACTGTATCCACAATAGGAAGCGGATTAACAGTGAACGTGCCTATGTTACCGGAGAGAAGAACACTGCTGCAACCCAAAGTATTCG
>JABDBX010000017.1 GCA_013288445.1 Bacteroidota bacterium | reverse complement strand
CCTAAATCAATAACATTACCCGAATGGGGTAACGCTTAGGGAAAAAAGCTGAAGGGAATGATGAAGCTGATAGCATATTCGGGTGCATTCCCCCTTGCGCGTGGGCAATGTGCGCCAGCGAAGGGGGGAAGGGGGATGTTACATTTTGGGGATAGCAACCCCTACGCGAGTTAGATGGGCGATGCCCATCGCTATTAGATCACGCCCTTTCAGGGCTGACCATATAGCGATGATGTGCATAGAATAATATTAACTGCTTGTGCGCTGGGCGGTTATTTTAGTAGATCCGACCTTTAGGCCGGGGAAGGGTTAAGAAATACGTAGGCTTTAGCCGAAATTGCTCGCGGATGGAAAGGAATGTGTGTGTTTCAATAAGTAAAAGTAGTGCCGGACGATGCTGAAGGCATCCAACGTTTATAGAAAACCCAATACAAAATGAGGAACGATGCTAGGCGCGAGTAAACCACCCAGCCAATCGCGCGAGTGGAGTGTGGTTGAATACATTATTTATACTCATTGCTTGAGGTTGCTTCGTTCCTCGCAATGACGCGAGTAAAAACCAGTTTTTTAGATCAATAAAAAGTGTTTATTTTTGTAATGTTAATGAATTTATGAAAAAATATTTCGCCTGTCTGCGGGGTCTATTATGTGCAGGGATAATGTTGCTGTCGGGCACCGGCGCATATGCCAACCACCTTGTGGGCATGGACTTCTTTTATACTTACGTAAGCGGCAACACTTATAAAGTAACCCTTATAGCCTATGGCGACTGTGGCTCTGCTGCAAGCACTACATCCTTTTCGGCACTCTCAACTAATACACCCAGGGTATATATTTTCAATGGTGGTACAGTAATTGATTCCATGCAGCTTGCCATAGAGGCGCCAGCCGCAGGCGTGGAGATAACACCTGTTTGTCCGGCCGACCTGGCGCTCACACAATGTACCGATCTATCGTATGCCATTCCGGGAATAAAAAAGTTCACCTATAGCAGGAATTATACCTTGCCATCAACGTCTTCCGTTTGGCGTTTTTTGTTTTCGGGCGAAATGACCGCCGGAGCCTCTTTCGCAGGCCGGGCATTATCGATAACAAACATACTTTCTTCGCCCAGTTCTGTTTCTATCATACAGCTTATTGATACTTTAAACAACTCCACTTCGCCTAACAGCAACCCAGTGCTTACCAATGTACCAACCCCTTTCTTTTGCTTAGACCATGCCGATAACTATAACCCCGGCGCTGTGGATCCTGATGGCGACAGCCTGTCATTTTTCCTCGTTCCCGGCATTAATGGTACACTTGATCCTGTTACCGGCAGCCCTGTTGGTTACGTGTCGCCGTTCACGGGAACAGCCCCGCTTGACGCAACTTCTTTTATATTCGATCCCGTATCCGGCCAAATCTCTTTTTTCCCTACGGCCACCCAAAGGTCGCTGGTGGTATATAACATAGAAGAGCACAGGGCAGGCGTTTTGGTAGGCACCAGCCAGCGCGAAATGACCTTCTTAGTGCAAACCTGTACCAACACACCAGCTTTTGGTGGCTTATCTGCGGCTACGAATGGTACTATTGACGACAGCACGCACTTTCATATCTGTGCCAACTCGGGGGCTTTTTCTCTGCACATAAATCCCACTGAGGCCGATGCATCCAACAACATCACAGTTACCTATGCCGGCCTGCCTGCGGGCAGCACGTTTACCGTGGCGGGCAATGGCACACCTACACCGCATGGTACGTTTACATGGAGTTCGACGGCCGTGACGCCCGGTGTCTATACGTTTTATGTCACCTATACAGATAACAACTGCCCGCTGGCAGGAACACAAACGATAGCCTATACACTGACAATAATCACAGGCCCAACTATTTCGGCTTCCATACTATCTGCGGCAACATGCTTCAAGAAAGCGGCTATTTCTGTGGTTACGGGCGGTGGCGGCAGCCCATGGGTGGTAGATGTTTCCCTGTCGGGCGACACGATACAAACACTACCTTCGGTTACATCTTCCTTCACCGATAGTGTAGCTGGTGGCGGCACTTATGTATATACTATTTTTCCGGTTTCGGCACATACCTGTCGCACCAGCACATCTATTGTAGTTGCTGCGCCAGCTGCTATTTCGCTCGCGCCTACTTTTACCAATCCGTCTTATTGCGGCGATAATAACGGCACAATTAAGTTGTACAACCTCGTTGCCGGTTCATCAGATACCATCGAATACACCTATAATGGTGTGGTGCAACCGCTAACTGAGCATATCGCTGCTTCCGATGGCACGGTAACGCTTACCGGGCTGCTTGCCGGTACTTATAGCGCCATCACTGCGAAGTATGGATATTGCACCTCTCTTGTTGCCGGACCTTTTACATTGGTGAACCCAGCCTTTACCATGCGTGCGCTTAGCTCGGTGAACCCTGTGTTTTGCGGTATCTGCAATGGTTCGATTACCTTGTATGGCCTGCATCCCGGTCAACTCGACACCCTCAATTATACGCTGGGCGGGGTAGCGCAGCCCGCCATTACACACCTTGTAGGCACAGACAGCACCATAACCCTCACCGGGCTGTGCGCGGGTGTCTATGCCAATTTTATAGCAAAGACGGCTGGTGTTTGCGTATCTAATACCCTGGGGCCTGTTACGCTTACTGTTCCGCCGTTTACTATGCGGGCGGTGAGTTCCACCAATCCTTCTTATTGCGGCATCTGTAACGGTACCGTCACGTTTTATGGCATGCACCCTGGTTCCCTGGATACCATTTATTACACGCTTGCAGGAGTTGCCCAAACCCCTGTTCCGGTATCAATAGGGGCAGACAGTACAGCAACCATTACTGGCCTGTGTGCGGGTGTTTATGCCAACTTCGTGGCCCATGCCGGATCTTCCTGTGTCTCCAATATGCTGGGGCCGGTGACACTTACGGTGCCGCCGTTCACTATGCGGGCCATCAGCTTCACCAACCCTGATTATTGTGGTATCTGCAACGGCACAATAACACTTTATGGCCTGCATCCCGGAGAGTCGGATACTATTCATTACACGCTTGGGGGAGTGGCGCAAACGCCTGTTGCCTTTTTAATCCCCCCCGATAGCATGGTGACCCTAACGGGGCTGTGTGCGGGCGTCTATGCTAACTTTATAGCCCATACCGGCGGGGTGTGCGTATCAAATACTTTAGGCCCGGTAACACTCACTGTGCCGCCATTTACCATCCGCGCCCTGAGCGCCACAAACCCTGATTATTGCGGTATTTGTAATGGCACCATTACCATATACGGCCTGCACCCCGGCGAGTCAGATACCATTCATTATACCCTGGGCGGTGTGGCGCAGACACCTGTGGCCTTCACCGTACCATCAGATAGTATGGTAACCCTTACCGGCTTATGCGCGGGCGTTTATGCCAATTTCATTGCCCACACAGGCGGGGTATGCGTATCTAATACGTTAGGGCCTATCACGCTTACTGTCCCTCCGTTCACTATGCGGGCGCTTACCTTCACTAACCCCGACTATTGCGGGGTATGCAACGGTACTATTAAGCTCTATGGCCTTCATCCCGGAGAAACCGACACAATAAATTATACCAAGGACGGCGTTCCGCAACCAATCGTTACGCATTTCATCACTGCGGATAGCGCCATCACCATCAGCGGCCTTTGTGCCGGTGTGTATGATAACTTTATAGCCACTACGGGCGGTGTTTGCGTGTCCAACACGTTAGGCCCTGCCGATCTTACCGTGCCTCCGTTTACCATCAGGAAAATGACCATTTCCAACCCTACAAAGTGCGGCTTCTGCGATGGCTTTGTAAAGATATTCGGCGCCCACCCTGGCGAAACGGATACATTCACCTATACCATGAATGGCACGCCGCAGCCACAGGTAAGCTTCCTGATACCCACCGATAGCGTTGTTATTATCTCCGGTCTGTGCGAAGGTTTTTATGCCAATTTTGTGGCCAAGACCGGCGGTGTTTGCGTGTCGAATGTATTGGGGCCTGATTCGCTTATTGCACCGCCTATTATCCCAGCGTTTACCGACAGCGTGCATAAGAACTGCCAGGGTGATACCGTGGTATTCACCAACAGTTCGTGGCCTGCATCAGACCTCACCTATATCTGGCATTTCGGCGATGGCACCACAAGCACGGAAACGAACCCGAGCCATGTGTACTATACGCCCGGCACATTTAGCGTGAAATTGGACATCACCAACACAAAATGCTTTGACAGCATTACACATACGGTAACCTTTGACAATCTCATAACAGCGGGCTTTACGGCTGTACCCGATAGCTTCCTGTGCCAGGGCAGCCCGGTTACATTTACCAATACCTCTACCGGCAACTCGCTCAAATATAATTGGGTATTTGGCGATGGTACTAACAGCAGCAGCACCGATGTGGTGCACGTGTTTAACAGGTCAGGCATTTACAACATTGCGCTTGCCGTATCCAACTTCGTGCCTTGCTACGATACTGCACGGACAACATTAGCTGTCGATTCCATCAGCACGGTTAGTATTGAGTCCACCGACAGTGTTATTTGCGGCGGCACGGGTATCACGTTCACAGGTATTTATTCTACCCAGGGCCTCAAAGGGCTTATTTGGTCATTTGGTGATGGTGATACATTGAAGAACGTAAACCCTGTGTTGCATGTTTATGACGGTAACGGTTCCTATACGGTCACCATGTCCACCTTGTACCGGGCATGTCCCGATACGAGTACCAGCAGGAGGTTCAATGTATTTGCGCAGCCAAACATAAATCTTGGTGCAGACACTTCTATTTGCCCCGGCAGTAATGCCATAAGACTGGCAGATGAGGTAAATGCAAATACGCCAGGCGCAAGATGGCTGTGGAGTACAGGGGCAACTACCTCGTCTATAGATGTTGTAGCGCCGGGGGATTACTATGCGATCATTACCATTAATGGCTGCTCATCGACCGACTCCATTATCGTGGCTAACGACTGCTACATGGACATCCCCAATGCCTTTACTCCGAATAATGACGGTCTGAATGATTACTTCTTCCCCCGCAATTTGCTCACAAGGGGATTGACGGCATTCAGCCTGCAGATATTCAATCGTTGGGGACAACTGATATTTGAGACCCAAAATCTTGATGGCCGTGGCTGGGATGGCCGCTTCAATGACGCCCCGCAGCCCGAAGGCGTATTCATATACATCATAGACGCCACCTTCAAAGATGGCCAGAAAGAACACCGGCAAGGGAATGTGACGTTGCTGCGTTAGGACTGTGATTTGTGGGAATTTCAGGATTGTAGGACGCGGGATAATTAAACTGTTTTATTGCGTTTGGATGCGTAACACACTCCCCTCCTTTTTTCAAGGAGGGGACGATTTATGAGGCGAATGCCGAATAAATCTGGGGTGGTTGGGCTCGCGCCTACGTAACTCAAAATGCCTCAACAATGATTTTTCAGCGCATTATTAAAAGCCCCGTAAGATACAGTTATTGGCAGCCTCACCGAGACTAATACCGAAAACTCTAAATTTTTAAAAAATCATTGTGTATATGCTACACCGGATTCGGAAAATAATAGAGACTACCCCCTATATCGTCGTTTGCGAATGGACGAATGGAGAAATTAGGGCAATATCAATGGAAGAGAAAATAAAAGAGTGGGCTGCAGAACCGGAAAGTGTGTATAAAAACCTTCTTGACAAAAGCACCTTTATGAAAGTAAACCTGGATAGTGAGTCACAAACACTATTTTGGAGTGGTCTAATAAAAATGAAAGACACAAGCGGGAAGTTATTTGACGCCACTCTTGATATAGACCCTGATGTGCTGTATGATTTAAGCATTCCTGTGAAAGGAAAAAGAAAAGAGGATAATATGGCGGCATAGAAGATTCCCCGTCTTTTCTCCCTCAAATCCCTGAAATTTGCAGGGCAATGAACTTCCAGATACAACGACCATACGAGCCCGCCGGTGACCAGCCCGATGCTATAAAGCAACTGGCGAAGGGCATAGATGAGGGCGAGAAGTTCCAGACACTGCTGGGCGTTACCGGCTCGGGTAAAACGTTTACCGTTGCCAATGTGATACAACAGGTGAAGAAGCCTACACTGGTACTTACCCACAATAAAACCCTGGTGGCGCAACTGTACGGCGAGTTCCGCCAGTTCTTCCCAGACAATGCTGTGGAATATTTTGTGTCCTACTACGACTACTACCAGCCGGAGGCATACATGCCAGTATCTAATACCTACATAGAAAAAGACCTTTCGATAAATGAAGAGTTGGAGAAACTACGGCTGCGTGCTACTTCCAGCCTACTGAGCGGCCGTAGCGATATTATTGTTGTGGCGTCGGTATCCTGCATATATGGTATAGGCAACCCTACCGAATATGCCAATAGCATCATCAGGTTTAAGAAAGGAGACAATATAGGTCGCAATCATTTCCTGCACATGCTGGTAAATGCGTTGTACAACCGCAGCCAGGGCGAGTTTTCACGCGGTACCTTCCGGGTGAATGGCGATACCGTGGACATAAACCTGCCCTACGTGGACTATGGTTACCGCATCACTTTCTTTGGCGATGAGGTAGAAGAAATAGAAAACTTTGAACCTGAAAATGGTAAGCGCATAGGCGTGATGGATGTTGCGGCTATCTTTCCGGCCAACCTATACATTGCCCCGCGCGAACAGATGTCGCAGATCATCTACGAGATACAGGATGAAATGACCGCACAGGTGGACTACTTCAAGCGGATAGGCAAGCACATTGAGGCACAACGAATAAAAGAACGTGTGAGCTACGACCTGGAGATGATACAGGAACTGGGTTATTGCAGCGGCATAGAAAACTACTCCCGCTTCCTTGACCGTCGCAAGCCGGGTGCCCGCCCCTTTTGCCTGCTCGACTATTTCCCCGATGATTTTCTGCTGGTGGTTGACGAAAGCCATGTCACCATTCCGCAGATCAGCGGCATGTATGGCGGCGACCGGTCGCGCAAGCTAACCCTGGTGGACTATGGCTTCCGGCTGCCTTCTGCGCTGGACAACAGGCCACTGAATTTTTATGAGTTTGAGTCGAAAGTGCACCAGGTACTATTTATAAGCGCCACCCCCGGCAAGTATGAGATGGAGCAATGCGGCGGCGTTGTGGTAGAACAAATAGTAAGGCCAACAGGCCTGCTGGAGCCACCGATAGAGATACGCCCAAGCATTAACCAGATAGACGACCTGCTGGATGAAATAGACAAACGCGTTAAAATGGGCGACCGTGTACTTGTGACCACGCTTACCAAACGCATGGCCGAGGAGCTGGATAAATACCTGAAGCGCATAAACATAAGCTCGAAATACATACACTCTGAAGTAGATACCCTGGAGCGCGTAGAGATACTGCGCGACCTGCGCCTCGGCAACATAAATGTGCTGGTGGGTGTGAACCTGCTCCGCGAAGGATTAGACCTGCCAGAAGTGTCGCTGATGGCTATTTTGGATGCCGACAAAGAGGGCTTTTTGAGAGATGAACGTTCGCTTACGCAGATGGCTGGCCGCGCCGCCCGTAACGTAAATGGCCTCGTGATCTTTTATGCCGACAAGATAACAGACAGTATGCGCCGCACCATAGACGAAACAGACCGCCGCCGCGAAAAACAAATACAGTACAACATAACTCATGGCATAACCCCTATGACCATCACAAAATCGGTGCAGGAGATCATGCTGCAAGGGTCTGTGCTGGATATAAAGGGCTATGACGAGAACAGTAAGTATGCCAACAATGATGAAGCCCTGCCTATAGCCGCCGAGGAACAAATAGCTTACCGCTCAGCGGCTCAACTGGACAAGATAATAACCCAAACAAAGAAAGCCATGGAAAAGGCCGCAAAAGACCTCGACTTTATGGAAGCAGCACGGCTCAGGGACAACCTATTCCGCTTCCAAAAAGAAAAAGACGGCTTGAAATAAATGCATAGGTGTGGGACACCAGAAAAAGGTGTCCCACACCTATTAAGCAACACGGACAGCCCTGTAAGGCAATGTCATTAAGTTAAGGAAAAAGTAGAGTAGAATGTTGCAGTTGATAGCATATTCGGGTGTATTCCCCCTTGCGCGTAGGCCATGTGCGCCGACGAAGGGGGAAAGGGGGATGTCCCGACACGCGCTTGGAAGAAGGCAATACCCCTGACTTGCCCTTAACTTAACGACATTGCCTGTAAGGGCGCAATCCAATAGCGATGGGCACCGCCCATCGCTAAAAACAATGCGGTGTGGCACACCTATTAAGCAACACGGGCAGCCCTGAAAGGGCGCAATCTAATAGCGATGGGCACCGCCCATCGCCGAAAAAAACACGGTGTGGCACACCTTTTTCCGGTGTCCCACACGTAATAAGTACTTTTACAAACCACCTCACCATGAGACTATTTACAAAAGCACTGTTCATTATTATAGCCATCGCCACCGCAAATGCCAGCTACGCCAAAGGAGCCGATACCACGCTCTATTACTTGGTGCGGCAACCCAAAATAGCTGTTGCTGATCCACCGTTACTCATCCTCATGCACGGTATAGGCAGCAACGAAAAAGACCTGTTCTCCTTTGCCAATGAGCTACCCGCAAAATTCCTGGTGGTCTCGGCGCGTGGCCCTTATTCCGTTGGCCAGGACAGCTATGCCTGGTATGAGGCCGACTTCTCAACACAGGACCCAGTAATAAACAAAGCACAAGCCGAGAAAAGCCGCACCACCATCATTGAATTTATCGGCCAGTTGAAAAAGAAGTACCACTTCAACGACAAGCAAGTATATCTCTGCGGCTTTAGCCAGGGCGCAATAATGGCTTACAGTGTGGGGCTCACCCGGCCAGACAAGATAAAAGGCATTGCCGTACTCAGCGGCAGGATACCCGAAGAGATAAAACCCAAAATAAAACCCGGAAAAGACCTGGAAAACCTCGACGTGTTCATCACACACGGCACACGGGACAACAGGATAAACATACGCTATGCCCGCGACAGCCGCGACTACCTCCTGCACCTGGGCATAAAGCCAACATACAAAGAGTATAATGACGTACACACCATAAACCAGGAAATGTTCTCAGACTTCCTAAAATGGCTCAACAAATAATTGTATAGTGCGCAGAGGATAAATTTGCGAATTTTATTTTGACAGAAAACCCGAAGTACTGACATGGTGAGTAAATCCCGCATTTGCGACACAGCTCACAAGCTGTTTGAAAATGAGACAGTTTTCTCGCCAAAGAGTGCGTAACACACTCCCCTCTTTCCTTCAAAGAGGGGATGATTTATGAGGCGACTGCCGAATAAATCTGGGGTGATCGGCTCGCGCCTACGTGGCTCTAACAACTCCAAGTAAGTCCCATTCGCAGCCCACAGTGAGCAATTGCCGAACTGCAAATCCATTACAAGTTCATCCCTTTACCTTGCTATATCAAAAGTCCCTCCCTTGAGCAGCTTCGCCTCCTGCCTTACACTATAAAAATATTTCCCGGCAGGCAAGTAGCGGGTATTGATCTTTAGTTCCAGGCTTTCCAGCATCTGGTATTGCCCTGCCAGGCGGCCTATCTCGTCAGATATAGTGATATATACCGGGCTCGCAGGCTGCTCGTTCAGCTTGAAGTTCACATGCGATGTTGCCGGGTTTGGATACACAGTTACCTCCGGGCTATTGGTGAGCCCCACGTTCTGCACACCAACAGAATTGTTGATAACAATTTGCGTTACCGGGTGTATCTCATTCCAGCCGTGGTCCAGGTCACTTACAAAGCTGCCTGTTACCAGTACCCGCTCCCCCACTGCCGGTATATACACCGTATTGGTAAACCCCGTACACGAGGCTACAGCATCGGCCTGCGTACAGGTGGTAGCGCAGAGTGGTTCGCACACCAGTTTACCATACTGGCCCGAATAGTTACTTGTGTTCAGCATATACATATAAGGCGAGTCCACCGTCAGCCGGATGTGAATATCCCCATCTTCCTCATAGATCAGCGAATAAACTTTCCCTGATACAGTGACGCACTGCGTGTTCACGTGCAACCGGTAGCTATTATATACATGCGCCCAAAGCGAACTGTCGCACTGCCCATGAACCGAACCCGTAAAAACAGAAAAAATGCAAAGTAGTATTATGTTCCTGATGCGCATATTTGGAGTAAACCTGACTTTAAACAGATACCCCAAAATTACGGGTTCGCCACGCCGCTAACTAACAAGAACATAGTTGGTAATACGAAGATAATGATTGGTTAACATTGAAATTGATTCCGATGTTACAGGTCTTATCCACTGGCACGAGTATGAGGCGCAGGCCATGCAGCAAAGCCTACTCGTGTCAATAAAAGTAAGCCAGTTTATAACTGGCATTACCCACCCCTCCGCCGCCGATATTGGTCTTACCTTCTGACCAACATCGCTCACGCAGGACAAACAACACGAGGTCTCATAACACCATCAAGCGCAAAATCAACGCCGTCATTTCGCAGCTCAGCGAAGCCCGGTTTTTCACCGGGCGCAGCGGCGCGGAGAAGTCTCCCCAGGGTTCGCAATCAGCCCATCAAGGCACTGCCTCCGTATTGCGCCAGCAAAAACCGCCACTACACTGGCGCGTGTCTGTAGCATAGCCATGAGCGCGGCACACACGTGTCTATACAAGTAAGCCAGTTTATAACTGGCATCTCGCGTAGGGCAAACAACACGCCGCCGATATTGGTCTTACCTTCTGACCAACATCGCTCGCGCAGAACAAGCAATAAGAGCCTCATAGCACCATCACAGCAAAATCAACGCCGTCATTTCGCAGCTCAGCAAAGCCCGGTTTTTCACCGGGCGTAGCGGTGCGGAGAAATCTCCCCAGGGTTCGCAATCAGCTCATCAAGGCACTGCCTCCGTATTGCGGTAGCGAAAACCGCCACCACACTGGCGCATGTCTGTAGCATAGCCATGAGCGCGGCGGACACGTGTCTATACAAGTAAGCCAGTTTATAACTGGCATCTCGCGTAGGGCAAACAAAACGCCGCCGTTGCAGGTCTTACCTTCTCACCAACATCGCTCGCGCAGCACAAACAATAAGAGCCCCACAGCACCATCAAGCGCAAAATCAACGCCGTCATTTCGCAGCACAGCGAAGCCCGGTTTTTCACCGGGCGTAGCGACGCGGAGAAATCTCCCAAGGGTTCGCAATCAGCCCATCAAGGCATACCTCCAATTGCGGCAGCAAAAACCGCCACTACACTGGCGCATGTCTGTAGCATAGCCATGAGCGCGGCACACACCTGTCTATACAAGTAAGCCAGTTTATAACTGGCATCTCGCGTAGGGCAAACAACACGCCGCCGATGCTGGTCTTCTCTTCTCACCAACATCGCTCGCACCGGACAAACAACACGAGATCTCATAGCACCATCACAGCAAAATCAACGCCGTCATTTCGCAGCACAGCGAAGCCCGGCTTTTCACCGGGCGCAGCGGCGCGGAGAAATCTCCCCAGGGTTAGCAATCAGCCCATCAAGGCATACCTCCAATTGCGGCAGCAAGAATCAACCATCCACTGGCGCGTGTCTGTAGCATAGCCATGAGCGCGACGGACACGTGTCTATACAAGTAAGCCAGTTATAACTGGCATTACCCACCCCACCACCCCCCCCCGATGTTGGTCTTACCTTCTGACCAACATCGCTCGTGCAGCACTTTTTTTGCTCCGGCTTATTGCTACTATCACCGTCCGTTGTGTCACTCACTTGTACGTTCGGGGCTCTACCGTGCAAATAAAACACCGTATTTATCTAACGTGTCCCAGTCAATTATTCAAAAGCACATCTACCAACTCCCTATCTTTAATTAACTTAATCATCTTTTCTGTATCAGGTTTAGAAAATTTATCCGCCTTGGTGTTATAGCCAGGTTGGTTTATTTCCCATTCCTCCATGCCTTTATATATTGTGTCAATATCCGTTGCTTGGAAGTCCATAATTAACTTCGCAACAGTGTTGAGCAATTCTATTTTGTCCGTTTTCTTACCAATGAATGGATCTTTATAAACCGTCAGCATTTTATTTATTGCGCTCACATAAGCCGCATATTCTTGCTGCAACAAGGCATCGTTCACATCTGCTTCATATCGGCTGTTCACTGCATAACACTCATTATTGCCTTTTACCACCTTCTTAATCAGATACGGATTAGCTCTTAGATCATCCGTCAATTGTGGACTATAAGTGCCATAGTGAGATTTGGCAAACTCATAGTCCATCTCTGTAAATCCAGGACTAAATGCTGCAACATTAAAAACGGTCTTCTGAATACCTACTTCACCATAGTTTATGCCTAATTGTCGCTTAATCATCGCAACAAGAATAGCCTGTTTTAAATTGTTGTTTGGCATTGTAATTTCAAACTTCGGCGCAAAATCTAACATTTTACCTTCGGATTGGCTATTTGATGGGCCTACCAGTCGTTGCGCTTCCGCTAAAACACCTCCCTGCTTGGCACCTTGTACCGTTATCTGGCCGTTCATTAGCATAGGCAACAACCAATCTCGGAGATCCGCTAATTGTTGGTTTTCAACTTCTAACAGACTTTGTTTTTTAAAAATTGGTTCAACAATTTTGGTGTATGCCTTTATTACCACTTTAGGTGGCACGCAGATAGCTATTGTTTTCAAAACACCTCCTGATACCTCTTTGAATGTAGATCCAGATGCGTTATTGACAATCGCAGGTATTGCATTTTGTACTGTGTAGTATATATACTCTGTTGAAAAATGATCTTTGGGAACGAAAGACTTAAACCCCTGATTTGTTGTTACTTCTTCTCTGCTTATCGCCATGTAACCAATTGGAGCCCTTGAACTAAGCAATACTGTTCCTTTGGGCATAATTTTAAGCAATGCAGCTTTTAATCCTTGGTCACTAACACTAATTCCCCCTTTAGTGATAAACTTATTACCCATATTTAAAGAAAGGTCTTTAGGAGTTATCCATGGCATGCCATTATCATCAAAATTTTCATCTATTTCTTTCGAAGGAGTAGTACCGCCAATAATATTACCAATATCAGACAATGAACCTTTTGTCCAGCCTTTCGGTATCTCCCTTTTCAACTCGTCATTCCAAAACATCTTCCCACCGCTATTCTTATATGGCCTGCCTTTGGCATCAGGAAAATCAAATTGCACGAACCAATAATCATACAAAGTTTTAGAAATGGCCTCTAATTCTGCATTGACGCGGTTATTGAGTTCAATTTTGGAATCGAGGGAGATAAGGATATTTGAAACTTTGTCCTGTTGATGTTTATTAGGAATATTTAATTCTATGTTCGAGAAATCTGATTTTTTCAGCATAGGAGTCCTCGTAACCGATGCTATTTGAAATAAATAATGTTTCTTTTGTTTGAACCAATAATAAATGTAAAATGGATTATAAAAATCTTTTATTTTGGTTATTGAATTTATTTGCTGATTTGTAACACATTTACCTTTTACTAAAGCAACGTTTCCCATATCCCATCCAATACAACCTACTAAAATACTCAAGCCATCAATTACACTTCCTTTTATGCTTAATAACCCCTTTGTAGAGATCATTTTTTCAGACCTTGATATAATAAAGTGCTTATGAAGATCAGTTGGACCAAGGAACATGTAATCTGAACCAGAGTTCAAGGGATCCGTTGTTTCAGGTGTTTTACCAGTCACAATTTTACCAATATCATAAAGCTTAGTATTTTTATAATCACTCATAGCGTCAACCCATTTAATTGTTTCTGAATTTCCCTTTCCAAAGCTTTGGATTCTGCAAACAGGCTATCGAGGTTGGCTTTAAGCCCTTCCATTTTTTCGGCAAATACTTCCGTGCTAATGTCGATGTATTCAATCTTTACATCGAAATATTGCCCTGCACTAAAAGAGTAGTTTTTCTCCTTAATCTGGTCGTAAGAAACAACAACGGTAAAGTCTTCCTTCGCTTCGTGCTTATTGAAAGTTTCAATGATCAGTTGTTCTTCCTCCTCAGAGAGTAAAGTCTTCTGGTTCTTACCATCCTTTACGGTCTTACCAAGTTTTGAGGCATCCATCAGCACTATATCGCCTTTCTTATTGTCCTTATCAATAAACAATATAGAAACGTTGGTGCCGGTAGTGGCAAATATGTTACTTGGCATAGATACCACTCCACGCAGCATTTTTTCATCTACAAGCTTCTCTCGTATTTTCTTTTCTATCCCGCTTTGTGCGGTAATAAAGCCAGTTGGCACTACTATAGCCGCCTTGCCTTTGGCAGACAGAGAATGCATAATATGCTGAATAAATAGCGGATAAATAGCCATCTTATCCTTGTCCTTATTGGGTACATTTGGGAAGCCTGCAAAAAACCGTTCGTGGTTTTGCTTTGTGTCCAGATCAGCGATATAGTCGCTGAAATCCAGCTTAAAGGGCGGGTTAGAAACTATATAATCGAAGGTCATTAGCTTGTCGCCCGCCTTGTGGTAAGGTGTCAGCAACGTATTGCCTTGTATAATATTTTGTATCGAGTGAACCAGGTTATTCAGTATCAGGTTCAGCCGCAACATCCCTGATGATTTTTGCGAGATATCCTGGCTGTATATGGTGCAACGGTCTTCGCCTATGGCATGTGCCAGATTCATAAGTAGCGTTCCCGACCCTGCCGAGGGATCATAGCAGGTAACATTCGCCACCGGCTTATCTACCAGTATAGATGCCATGATCTTTGATACAGCATGAGGAGTATAGTATTCGGCATACTTACCGCCGCCATCTTTGTTATAGTCTTTTATCAGGTATTCAAAAATGGTAGAGAAAAAATCGAACTTTTGACTGAATATTTTTTCAAAACTGGAATTGACCAGCTGATTTACCAATGCCTTGCAAAAATTGTCCCGTTGCGAGCTGTCAGAGATATATTGGCTTAGCTCATCAAATAATTTAATCGGCTCTCCTGTACCTGTTCTGACAGAGAAAATGTCTTTGTTGAAAATGGCAATATCACGCAAGGTGTCGTCAAATAATTTTGCAAATTCCGCCTGGCTTTGATTATTAAACAAGTGAGATAAATAATGTACTCGTTTCAGTTTTGCGCTGTCTGCACTCATTTTATTCAGCAGCATAGCATATTCTTTTTCCGTGTACTTCGCTATTTCTTGCTCCCAGCTTTCTGCTTTCCTTAGCTTCGCGTCTATCTGCTTTACCTCGTAGCCGAACTTATCGTTCATGAATTTGTACAAAAAAACCTGCGTAATGATCTTGAATTCATTACCGTCATTCCCCAGTCCGTAAGAGGTGCATACCCCTTTCAGATTGTCAATCAATTCTTTAGTTTGTGCTGTAAAATCTGTTACCATGTATATCTACCTTGATACTCGTTTATGTATTCCTTGGCTATTAAATTGTTGATGTACGTTGCCGATTCGGGCTCCAAATTTATTTTAGATTTTTCAAAACTGCCAACAACCATTTGCATCAGCATCTTTTCAAAATAGCTTTCATTGTTCAGCATCCGTGTGTTGATGAGCACCTTCTCGTCGCTCTGCCTTTTTATGTCCAGCAGGGTATCGCATATTTCGCTTTCCTGTTTACTTATGTTGCCCTGCTCTAGTATGCGCTTATGGGTGCGGGCATATTTTGCATCACTTTCATACTTAGCTTTCAGCAGGTTGTTTTTCCTGTTTAGCTCGGCTACCTTATCAAACACCTGTTGCAGGGCTGCAATATTTTGTTTCATTTCTTCCTGCGATATTTCGTCCAGGTTCTTCTTATCAAACAGCCGTTTCAGTTCATCATATAGGGTCACAAATTCAGGGTCTTTCTGGTCAAAGTTACTGCCCAGCGCTTCACGAGCTTTGCGCAGCATGTCCTTAAGCCTGTCGGCTATTACCATCTCCTCCTCCGATACCTTCCTGAACATAAAAATCACATTCTCCAGTGCCACATTCAGCAGGCAGGGCATACGCATTAAAATAGAGTATGCCAATCCACAGTGATGTGGAAAAGTTTTCAGAAAGGTCGTTTTCGAGGAAGTTGTTCACAAAGTTTTTTTAAATGAATACAATTTCGGTGCTTGGCATTCCAAAAAAACTATGTCAGGCATTATGGACTATTTCGGAGCGATCCCCGACCCTCGCATTGAACGCAAAAAGCTTCACAAGCTGTACGATATTATTTTCATTACCATAACCGCAGCCATATGCGGTATAGAGAACTGGGAAGATGTTGAAGAGTTTGGAGAGATTAGGTATGATTGGCTCAAAACGGTATTGGAATTGCCTAATGGGATACCCTCCCATGATACGTTTAACAGAGTGTTTTCCCTTATCGACCCCAAAGCACTGGAACAATGTTTTACACAATGGGTACAATCAGTTGCACAGATTACGAAAGGACAGGTTATTAGTATAGATGGCAAGCGGCTGTGTAACAGCGGTGAAGATGGTAGTAAGTCAATTATCCATATGGTCAGTGCCTGGAGTAATGTCAATAATATGGTATTGGCGCAATACAAGGTCAATGACAAAAGCAACGAGATTACAGCAATACCGGCCTTGTTGCAAATGCTTCATATTGAAGGTTGCCTGATAACCATAGATGCGATGGGTTGCCAAAAGAATATAGCCGAACAGATCATTGAACAGGGAGGAGATTATATACTTGCAGTAAAGGACAACCAGAAGCATCTGCATGATGATATAAAGGATGCCTTCGCAGATGGAAAAATACTACGGCAGGATGTAATGTTCAACACCGGGCATGGACGAATAGAAAAGCGCGTCTGCAGTATTATAGAAGATACTGACTGGATATGTAAATGCAAAGACTGGAAAGGATTGAAAACACTCATTCGCATCGAAAGCGAACGGACACAAAAAGCCACAAGTGAAACAGAGCAGCATATCCGCTATTATATTAGCAGCAAAAAGGCAGATGCCAAAACATTTAATCATGCCGTGAGAGAACATTGGGGTATAGAAAACAAACTCCACTGGGTACTTGATGTGGCCTTTGGGGAAGATAAGAGTACCAAAAGAGCAGGAAATGCAGCAGAGAACTTTTCTTTTATCACTAAAGTTGCATTGAATCTTATTAAGAAGCACGATGATCGCAGAGGAGTGAAAAAACTCAGCGTAAACACAAAAAGAAAAAAAGCTAGTTGGGATAAAGATTATTTATTAACTGTCTTGGCGCACGCAATGCAATTTTAATGCGTATGCCCTGCCGTAAAGAAAAAGTTCTCTTAGTCGGTCATGGCCTGCACAAGTGCTGCCGGTTATAAAGTGAGACCTGTAATGGTGGGAAGGAAATTTTTAAAACCATTAAATAGTTAGTAGCATGTCAACAAAAGAAAAGATCATCAAAGGGATAAAGAAAGGAGCAAAGGAATTTGAGCTTATCCAATCGGGCGAATTGCTGGTGCCGGATTTTGCGGAAACGATACAAGAGCTAAAGGCAGAAAGAGATAAACGAGGCGGTGGAGGGCGTGGGCAAGGCCGTAAATCTGCCGGATATACAACCCGTATATGGGTAACCTCCGAAGAAAAAGCCCTCATTCTTTCTACCCGTGCAAAGGCGGGAAATGATTCGCGGTAGGGTGTTGGAGCCTAGCTCGAATCCTAGTCGAACTACCTTAAGTGTAGAAATTTAGGGCGCGGATGGTAAGACCAAGAACCACGGAACAAATATGACTATATTTATCCTGTAAAGATATTACCCTGTGAATAAAGCTCTAATAAAAAAGGAATTTAAAAAATCAGTACGCCTGGGTACCGGGGCTGCCTACCTGCTAATAAAAAAATACCCGTCGGTCAATTTCACGAAGGAGATTATTTATTGCGCCACGCACAACCTTGCGTATGACCGGCAATGCGAACCAAGTAGAGCCAAATATCTTTACGAGATCATCTGCCTGTCGGCGTATAAAGAGGAGATTACAAAAGCGATTTTATCTGTTTTTTTGCGGCAGAAAAGTGGCTTCTATGACCTCGACCAGATGTCCGAAATAGCCGCTTTGATGGCGATAGACGGTAACAAAAGAGCAAGAACGGTTATTTATAAGAGGTTCGGGAAAAACCTGTTGCCAGACTTTCAATATTGTGGGAATAATGCATTGATGGAGATGGACGGCATCAATGGTCTGCTTAGGATTGCCGATGTCGTTGGGCAAATACTGCAAGCCGACCCCGATGATTGGGAGGACGGTACAAGGGAATATTACTTCCAAAAGCAAAATCCGGATATAGACGTGTTTCAATACCTTGAGGATGCTGCCAAAACAAATCCGAACATTAGGATCTATTTGAATTCTATAAACGAAAACAAGGCATTGAGATCTGCCGCACCTGGAAGGATGCCATTTACCTATGCATCGGTTAAGGATATTATAGAAAATAACACGAAAAAGACGAGTTCGGCCCTTATCATCAGAGACCTCGGAGAGGGCGATCTGTTGCAGCTTGCCAGAGATTTTCTGAAAGAAGAGAATCCGCAAAAAAAGGAACAGTACCTAAGAATTTTTAGCAAGAGTAAATTCCCTCTGGGATATAAACCTCTCATGGAAATAATACAAGGAAAGAGGAGCAGCAAACACCAATGCTTCTTTTTCGGCATACAGGCCTTATCGTACTTCACGTCTTTGAAGCTTCGCGCATTAGTTGTTGATAAACTGCACAATGCTGCTAATGGCTGGGAATACCTGCCTTTGCTGGAAAGAAATTACAAAGAAGGAGACTCGAAAGAATTGCTTGCAATCATCGAAAAGGCGAAAAATCAAGATCGCCTGCACAGGATTGCCGCTGACATAGTAGATATATATAGGGCCAATCCTACCAAAGACTGCACAAAGCCGATTGAGGCAATTTACAAAAGGCTCACATGCAGCAACCACCGTGAAGATCTAATGCAGATATTGCAAGAAAATGACGTGCTTTCCAAAAAGATTGCATCTGAACTGAAATACGATTGTAGCATAGATACCCGAAATCTGGTAGTTTGACCGCCGTTGTTTAAAGAACCGCTACAGCAGATACCCGTTTCTTTTGAGTATAATTGCAACGGCATCATAAAAACGAAAATTAGGTATCTAAGTAGATACCCCATACCTTTGTGGAAAATAACCTTATGCCAAATATAGCAATGGTAAAAGGAGTGAAGATAAATGTGTATCCCAACGATCATGTACCTCCTCATATCCATGCTATATATGGCGAGCATGAAGCATTGATAGAAATTAGAACAGGCGAAATTATTGCTGGCTTTCTTCCTAAAGTGCAATTACTAACCTCGGTGTATTTTGTCCATGAAAACGAAGACGACTTGCTTGATCTTTTCTATCGACTAAACCCAAAAACTAAAAAGAAATGAAACGGCTACCGCGAATACTAAAAATAATTTCCGTAAGAAATTTTGTTGTTAAGACGCTCTGGAATAACAGCGAAACGAGAGACATTGATTTTAAGCCAATTATCAAAGAATGGGAAAAGGAACATGCGGAAATGTACCTGCCTTTGTCTGACCCAAAAATATTCAAAACAGTAGCTGTGTCGCCCGAACATACCCTTTGCTGGCCTGGTGTTAAAGTGGCGCTTACATTCAAAGGCAATACCACGGAAGCCCCGTTAGACCTGGATCCGGATGTGTTGTATGAACAAAGCAAATTGGTAAAGGGCTTTGAGCGGCCGCATATTGGCCTTCTTTTGAAAACGGTTCGCGAAAAGGCTGGCTTGTCGCAAAGGGAAGTTGCTCTGAATAGCGGTACCAGCAGAACGTATATTTCAAGGATCGAGAATGAACATTCCGATATCCAGCTCGATGTTTTTTATAAGATCGTGCAGCTCGGTATTGGCAAGGAAGTAAAAATTTCGATTGAGTAGCCATTATTCCTGATATTTGGACTATTAAAAAGAAGGTAACGCAATGAAGATACTGGCAGTGGGGCCTTTATGGAGGGGTAGTAATGCAGGGGGCTTGTTTCATGCCCTGAGCAGGGCGGGTTGCCTCATAGAGGTGGTAGATGAGTTTTACCACATAAGCCTGCAAACCAAGAGAAAGCTTACAAAAGTATTTGAGCGGCTTATAAGGCCGATGCAGGTTGCCGAATACAATGCTGCAATAAGAAAGAAAATAGAACTGTTCAGGCCTCAGGTTGTGTTGGTGTACAAGGGTGCCTTTGTGTTGCCGGAAACACTGGTCTCTGCGCGGGCGCATGGTTGCAAGCTGGCGTTGTTCTACCCCGATGTGAGCATGGCTGCCCACGGCCCCAACATACCGCGCGCTATACCGCTCTATGATGTGGTGTTTACTACCAAAACTTTCGGCATCACAGATATGGCCGCCAAATATGGGGTTAAAAATGCCCACTTCATCCCTCACGGTTTTGATCCCGAGATACACCGTAAACTGGCCTTAAGCCCTGAAGATAAAGCCAGCTTCGGTTGCGATGTATCGTTTATCGGCACGTGGTCGCCAAAGAAAGAAACATGGCTGGCCACGCTGAAAACAGAGTGCCCGGATATTAACCTGAAGATATGGGGCGAACAATGGTATAAAGCCAAAGCCCCCGTGCTGAAAAGCTGCATACAGCATACCGCCGTGCTTGGCGATATGTATGCCATAGCCATACAGTGCTCTAAAATAAACCTCGGTATATTATCTGAGCGGGTCGCTGGGTCTTCCTCCGGCGATCTTATTACCTCGCGTACCTTCCACATTCCCGGTTCGTCGGGTTTTTTGCTGCATGAGCGCAACGAAGAATCTGTACTCTACTTTGACGAAAACAAAGAGGCCAGATTCTTTGCTGATGCAAAGGAAATGGCTGCACAGGTAAAATTTTTCTTAGAGAATGACGGCCTGCGGCGGCAGATACAAGAAGCAGGCTACCAAAGAGCATTAAAAGACCATTCTCTAGACAAACGCGCCGCAACGGTGATCGGCTACTTAAAACCTTAAAAGTGTATTGAAAAAACCACAAAGGACACAAGGATCACTTTGTGCACTTTGTGTGTTTCTCTGTGCCCTTTGTGGTAAAAAACGTGTGGTGGAATTTCCTGCCATCGTGGTAAAAAGACAGAAAACCTCTTGCATTAAACAAAGATGCTATTTAGTTCAAAATTATAGATACCTGCGATAAGGCTTGCTCTCGATCCAAAGCGTTTTCTTCTGTTTCGGTATCGTTCTCAATAGCGATTACTCGGCCATCTCCTTGCTCCACTCTTCCTTACAAATCCCAAAAGTCTTCCGGTGGTATGGCGAAATACCGTGCGCTGTTATCTGTTTCCGGTGGAAGGCTGTACCATAACCTTTGTTTTCGTTCCAGCCATAATGGGGATGTTCGTTGTGCAGACCTAGCATATATTCATCGCGGTGGGTCTTGGCGAGTATGCTTGCGGCAGCTATAGAGGCATAGATAGCATCGCCCTGCACCACACACTGGTGCACTATACCGAAGTAAGGGGAGAATAGATGCCCGTCAATAAGCAATAGATCTGGTCGGGTTTGCAACTGGTCTATAGCCAGGTGCATTGCTTTGAATGACGCTTTTAGTATGTTTATGCGGTCTATTTCGGTATGGTCCACCTTGGCTACGGCCCAGGCTATGGCCTTGCGTTCTATAATAGGTCGCAGCGTATTACGGTCGGCCTCAGTTACCTGCTTGCTGTCGTTGAGCAATTTATGACTAAAAGCTGAGGGCAGAATTACAGACGCCGCAAACACAGGCCCTGCAAGGCACCCCCTTCCGGCCTCATCGCAGCCGGCCTCTACAAGCCCTTTCTTAAAAAAACGTTTCAGCATCGGGTTACTTCATTGATACCAAAGTGAACAAAACCGCCGCTCAAAATACTATTGTGCCAGCCAGTACTTGCGCAGCAACCACTCGCCCACCGCCAGCAGCAGTATGAGAAAGAAATACCATTTCCTGTCCACGAGGGGCACGGTTTCCGTATTGGTCTGTAGCAAAGGTTTTACATGTTCATTTCGGGTAATGCTGTCATATAGGGCGGCGGCATTACGGGCAGGCACAAGGCTGCCATTGTATTTCCGGGCCAGGCCGTATAACAACGGATAGTCGGCGCCGGATTCCATAAATTCAAGAGGCATACTTTCCACTACAAAAGTGCCGCTTGTGGCGTATTGCCTATCGTTGTATGTGGTGTGTGCGCTGTAGGTGTATGTGCCGCCGGCCCATATACCAATGTTCAGGTTGTAGGCTGTGCCAGACCGCTCAAAAGAAAAGTCGTGTTTGTGGCCTGCAGTATCGGTAATGGTCAACTGCACATCGGCGGTGTTTACCTGTTCATTATTGGCATTGTGCAGGTATGCGTTCAGCGATATAGCTTCCTGGTCGCTCCATACATACTTTGGCAATGCCACGTTGAAAGGCTTTTCGTTGATATTGGCCGAAAGGAACGCTACTGTTTGCCGCACGCATTCATCCACCACACTATGGTCATTAAAGTTCTTAAACTCGTACAGCCGCCAGCGCCACAAACCCTCGCCCATTAAAACGGCAGTGGGCACACTGCCCTGCTGCAATACCCAGAGCGGGGTAACAGCGTTGCCAGCGTCTTTTTGCCGGAACAATACACTGGCTCCCGGCGCAGTGTTTACCTCGCCAACGCTTAGCGACATTGGGGGCATTTTGTCGGTCACCGACTCTATATGCTGGGGAAGTGTAAAAGCATTGAACGACGGATTGTAAACGCCCACCACATTATGGGGCTGTGCAGCGGTAATGGTGGTATGGGTAAGCTGGCTCAGGCTATTAAAGGCGGCCGCATCGGTTTGGTTTGTGAGGATAAACCATGTTGGTTTTTTAGCAGCCAGTAATAGCGGGGCCACCTTGCTGCGCAGCGATGGCAGGCCATGTGCAATGATCACGTTGTAACTGCTAAGCGATGCTGGCAGGTTATCTGCCGTAACCACTGTTATCTTGTAGGTTTCAAGGCTGCTGAGGGCTTCCTTGATAGCATTAACATCAGGATGTGGCGCCGCAGACACTATGAGGATATTCTTCTTTTCATCCACCACTTCTACAAACAGGTCTTTACGGTTGTTGGAAGTGTTCTTTTCCCCGTCCACTTCGGGTACGCTGATAATGTAATGGTGCAGGCCGGTTTTTGTTGCCTTAATAGTAAAGGATACCGACCTGTCGTATTTATCGGTATTTACCGCAAGGGGCACAGAGGAGAGCATATTACCTTCCTCCTTTATCACCACGCCGTTGTTATAGCCCTTGCACAACTCGGCAACTATATCTGCACGAATCTCAAAGCTACTGTTGAGCAGCACTGTTTTGTTGGCATATGCCCTGGCAATGCGAATATCTTTTTGTTGCGCGCTGTCGCCAATGGCCACTGCGTATAGAGGGCTGTGCATGGCCAGTTCCTGGTAAAGGGGGTTGGAACCCTGGTTGAACCGTCCGTCGGTAGCCAGTATTACCGCGCCCAGGTTCTGCATCCCGAAAAACTCCTGCGCCCTTGATAACGCTGCAGAAATGTCGGTGGCAGCCTGAGTGTATTTATAGAGGCTATCTGGTTGCACAGTGCTGCCAAAACCCCACTTCACCACCTTGTACTGGCCTGATAGTCGCGCGGTAAGCGCTTCCATATTGTTGCGATAGGTAAGCGAGTCGCTACCCAAGGCATTGGCAATAGAGCGCGAATTGTCTTGCAGCAGCAGCACAATGGGTTTCTCCACAAAGTTCTTCGTGATGGTTATGGTGGGTACCAATATCAGTAAAAGAGTGAAAAATACTACAAGGCTGCGGAGTAACGAAGTAAGCCAAGGGTAAGGGACGGCCCGCAGTTTATCAGCACGATACACCCAATAACCTGCCCCAAGCGATAAAATAACAGCTATAAACCAATAAATCCATTGCATCAGGCGGCAAGCTAAAGAAAAAATCAAAAAATAAATGACAAATATTGTTTAAAATGTGAACTTTGTGATGGTAACAACATCACTTTGGTATTGTTTTTGGTACACAGGAACTATTACATAATATCTATGGGAAAAGCTAAACTATACCTTACACTTTTTTTTATGTCGGTGGCTGCCGTGTCATTTGCTAAAGGGCATGGAGGCGGGCATGGCGGACACCATTCGGGCGGGCATCACAGTGGCGGTGGACATAGTGGTGGCGGAAACAGGACTGCGGGAACCGGTGCAAGGACTTCATCGGCAGGCGGGTCGGGACAGCGATCCGGCAATCGCACTACGGTTGGCGGGGGTATAGTAACCCGCGTAAACGGCCCCCGTGGTGGCAATGGCATAAATAACTACCAGCTCAGCGGGCCGCGTACCACTGGTGCAGGCGGGTACTATAATGGCTATCGCAGCTATTATTATGGCGACCATTGGAGCACCTATCCCCGCAACTATTACGGGTATGATCCTTTTTATAACCCTTACTTTTATAATCCGTACTTCAGCAGTTGGTCTTTAGGCATGGGTTATATGTATGCGCCAAGCTATAACTATGGCACCCCAAACAATAACTATAACCCAGGTGGTGAGGAACCTCTTGACGGATATGTGGTATTTGAACATGATACCATATCCGGCGACATCATCATTAAACAAAATGCCATTTTGCTTTCCGCAGCCGACTCCACCAAGGGATATGACTATGTATTCAAAATAAAAAAGCCGGGCCTCACCTGTGTTACCGCCTTCAATGACGACAATAAAGCGCTCAACTTAGTGCGGCTGAAAGACAATCCTAAAAAGCTGTGGCGCATAGTGCATGAGGGGGTACTGATGATATATGACGGACGGCATGATTTCATATACCGCCCCGAAGATGTGGACCTGCGGACCCTCATGGTGGTGTATAACACGCAGGAACAATCCATAAACTCGCCTTCGCCGGGCAAAACAAAGGACTGGCTCACAGGGCTTGTAAACCAGATCTATGGCCAGAAGCTGAACCCAAAGGATTTCACGTGGAGTGAGTTGCTTATTTATATTGATAAGCTGGATTAGAAAGTGTTGCTAAATATGTTCTGTAATGGATAAGAATAAAATATTGGAGCGTATCAAAAACTCTGTAAAGGCGACTGCGCCTGATGCTACGCTTATTTTGTATGGATCCTATGCACGCGGCGACAATCGCCCCGATTCAGATATAGACCTGCTTGTGCTTGTAAACAAGGACAAGGTTACTTATGAAGATCGCCTGAAAATATCATCGCCTCTTTATCGCATAGAGTTAGAAATAGGAGTAATCATCAGCTCCTTTTTTTATCCCAAAAAGGAATGGGAAACAAAGCATATGGCTACCCCGTTTTATGAAAATGTTACTCGGGAGGGCATAGCTTTATGAACAGTGAAGAAAGGCGGAATCTAGTAGTTTATAAAATAAGCAGGGCAAAGGATACTTTAGGTGAAATCCATCTGCATATTGAAAATGAATTGTGGACTACAGCAGTTAACAGGCTTTACTGCATGCTTTTATGCGGTAAGTGCGTTGCTTCTCAGCAAAGAGGTAAATTCAAAGACCCACGCAGGAACTAAACAGATGTTTGGATTGCATTTTATTAAACCAGGTATTATCAGTGAAAAGTCAGGCGATTTTTATACCGTAATATTTGACTTGAGGCATGAAGGAGATTATGAAGATTTTATTGTGTTTGAAAAGGATGAGGTGGTTGCTTTACTACAGCCGGCAAAGAAATTGATTATGGAAATAGAGCAGGTTTTGTCTAAAGAAACAAAAGAATGATGCTGAATCAAATACATCAAAATCACGCCATACCCCACCGCAGTCTTAATTTCGGCTAAAGCCATCCTGCCTTTTGTTACCCCCGGCCTAAAGGCGCGGGGCTATTAATTCATAGTTTTAAAAGGCACCGTTTGTCATCCCCCGATTCGTATTGACCCGAAGATGCAACGCCCCTATCCAATCTTAAAATAAATCGGCTACATTTGAGCGACTTTTTTAAAACTATTAAATATACACTACATGGCTAAAATTAAAGTAGCAAACCCGGTTGTGGAACTGGACGGGGATGAAATGACCCGCATCATTTGGAAATACATTAAAGAGAAACTGATACTTCCCTATCTTGATATTGACATAAAGTATTACGACCTGGGTATAGAACACCGCGATGCAACAAACGACCAGGTAACGATTGATTCGGCAAATGCAATACGGCAATATGGCGTTGGTATAAAATGTGCTACCATAACCCCCGATGAGGCACGGGTCACAGAGTTCAACCTGAAACAAATGTGGAAGAGCCCCAATGGCACTATACGCAACATACTGGATGGAACTGTGTTTCGCGAGCCGATAGTAATGAGCAATATACCGCGCTTAGTGCCCAACTGGACTGCGCCAATATGCATAGGCCGCCATGCCTTTGGCGACCAGTACCGCGCTACAGACTTTGTGGTAAAGGGCAAAGGGAAACTAACTATAAAATTTGAAGGAGAAAACGGCGAAACAATAGAGCATGAAGTATATAACTTCAAGGGCGACGGTGTAGCGCTGGCTATGTATAACACGGATGAATCCATTATGGGCTTCGCAAGGGCCTGCTTCAATATGGCGCTGCAGAAGAAGTGGCCGCTGTACCTCTCTACGAAAAACACAATCCTTAAAAAATACGATGGCCGGTTTAAGGATATTTTCGAGAAGATATACCAGGATGAGTTCAGGGGTGAGTTTGAGAAGAACAACATTGAGTACGAACACCGCCTGATAGACGATATGGTGGCCAGTGCGCTTAAATGGCACGGCAACTTTGTATGGGCCTGTAAAAACTATGATGGCGATGTACAAAGCGACACGGTAGCACAGGGTTTTGGCTCGCTCGGCTTGATGACCTCCGTACTGATAACGCCTGACGGCAATACGATGGAGGCCGAAGCCGCCCATGGCACAGTAACCCGCCATTACCGCGAATACCAGAAAGGCAACCCGACTTCCACAAATCCTATTGCATCAATTTTTGCATGGACAAGGGGTCTTGCGTTCCGGGGGAAATTAGATAATAACCAGGAACTAATTAACTTCTCACATGCGCTAGAGCAGGTGTGCATAGAAACAGTAGAGTCGGGCAAAATGACCAAGGACCTTGCTGTATGCGTGCATGGCAATAAGGTGTCGCACGGCAAGGATTATCTTTACACCGAAGAGTTTTTGGACGCCCTTGACGAAAATCTGAAAAAGAAGTTGAACTAAGTGGCGGAGATAATATAGCGTGTAAACGACGGAAAAAACCCGGGAAGTATAAGCCATACCGCTTACTACTTCCCGGGTTTGTCTTTTCAGAGCGCTTGCTGCTATACCGCGCAAGGGATAAATTTGTGTTATATAGCTACGATTTAGCTTCAAGCATAATTTCAGCACGTCATGGTTCGGCGGGGCTCACCATGACAGTTCTTCGATTTTTCTATTAAAATGAAAACCCTGTAAAAGCAAAGCGGCTGCCTTTCAGAGACAGCCGCTTTGCTTTTATGGCAATGTTTCGACTACTTAATATCCGGGTGTGGTGGCGGCACGTTTGAGGACCCTGATTCATCCACATTTGCCGAGCGGTAGGTAACAATATTTTCATCACCTGCTTCGCCATATTTGAAGATGAAACGGTCGCGGCTGATGTTATTCTTTTCGCTCATGTACTCAATAACTGCATTTACATGCTCCCATGAGTGCTGTTCCTTTATTTTGCTACCGCTGCCGCCGCCAAGTATCACCACCTTGCAGCTTGGGTTGGCCTGCATTTGCCCCGCAAGTGTGGCAAGTTGGGCTTCCATTCCGGTGCTTATGTGGGTAGTGGCAGTGAAGAGCAGTGTGCCTGCCCCAATTGTGCCACAGGCGGTCTTATTGGTATTCATTTCCTTGCAGGCATCCGGGCATGGGCATTTGCCTACGCCATCAGCATCCACCGGCTGGCACTCCGTAGGGGTAATGAGCTGTTTATCTTTATAGTCGGGTACGCCGTCGCCATCCGTATCTAACGGACAGCCATGGCTATCCACAGCCACTCCTGCCGGAGTCTTAGGACATTTATCGAACTGGTCGGTAATACCATCGCCATCCTCATCCGGTAATACGGGGTTAGGCAGTATCATGTGGCGGGGATAAGAAAGCTCGCTGTAGGCGTGGTCTAAAGGATTGATCCAGTAGAGTGGCTCAACAGATTTCTTCTTATTCGGTATATTGTAATTAATGGTCACCGAGAAGTAATTGATAGCTTCTGACGACCGGCCCTGTGAAACCGTATTGCCCAATGGCTTGCCATACCGCGACCCGTCTAAGTAGCCATCGGCAGGGAAAGTGTAGCGGTTCTCTACTTGTATATTGTACTTTTTGTTGAACTTGTATTGCACACCTGCGCCTATGCTGGGTGCAAAATCTAGCGTCTTATTGTCCAGTATGTGGGCGCCCCCGCCATTATCTGCTGCAGTCTCGTAGGTTTTGTCCATCCCCTTCTGTAACTCCTTGCGTATTTTACTGCTTTTGGCGCTTGGGTCAGTTACAATAGTGCCGAAATCGTAGGGTGTATAATTGCCATCAAGGGCATTGATGCGGGTTTTATAGGCCAGCCCCCCGAGGCCTGCATAACCAAAGAACGACATGGAATTGCGGGCATGATGAAAGTTAATGTTGTATGCATTGAACATAAGGTCCAGGTTCAATTGGGAAGTTTCTGTTCTCGAGGCCCGGTAAACCTCGGTTGCCGGGTTAAGGTTTGTGGCATAGTAACGTGGTGTATAACCGAAGTCGGTATAAGGGGCGTCATAGCTGGTAGTAGGCTGGCGGTCCAGGTTGTAACCCACCCCATAGATGTATTGGGCGCGTAGGGAGAAAATATAACCAAGTGACTTACGTACATTAATATTAAGGCCGCCGCCCAGCTTCTGCCAAAACATGAGCGTGGGTACATTGCCTATAACATTGTAAGATCCCAGGCCGAATCCAACCTCCCACATATTGCGGGGCTTTGGCGGAAATATTTCCTGGTGGTCTATGTATTTGTGAAATTGTTTGGCGCGAAACTTGGGATAGTAAGAAGAGTCTAAAACGTCATAGTTTTTGCCCCGGTAGGTCATATCCCTGTTTGACCACTGGAGAGAGGTGGTGGGAACAGGCGCCGGCGTAGCTGCCGCTTTGGTATTATCGGGGCTTTCCTGCGCTATAAGCGACTGCGCCATAACTGCAAAAAGACCGGTAAGTAAAAAGGTGCTTATTTTAAACATAGACGTGTGTATTTACATTGATATTTAATAATATTGTAAAATACGTTGACAAAGGTAATGAACGTTGACTTTATTTTATCAAATTTCCAAAAGGTCAAACACTCAAAAAACAAACAATAAAATAACAGGTATTTCCCGGTTTTATTGCTTCAACGATTATGCCAACAAAAAAATTGCCGCGATTAAAATTCTTATTTCGACTTTTACACCCTGTACGTACCGGAACATCTTCATGGAACTTGTAAATAAAGTAATAGGAACGGAACTATCGTTGTTTGAAAAAAAGTTTACCGAGAGCGTGAAGAGTACCAATCACCTCTTAGACCGTATCATGCGCTTCATTATCAAGCGGAAGGGTAAGCAGATGCGGCCAATGTTTGTGTTCCTGTCGGCAAAAATAGCAGGCGAGATCAATGATGCAACTTACCGGGCAGCGGCGCTGATAGAGTTGCTGCATACAGCCACCCTGGTGCATGACGATGTGGTGGACAATTCCATGAAGCGTAGAAATTTTTTCTCTATCAATGCTTTGTGGAAAAATAAGATAGCGGTGCTGGTGGGCGACTACCTATTGTCAAAAGGCTTACTGCTGTCCATAGACAACGGGGATTACAAAATACTGCAAATAACATCGAGGGCGGTAAAAGAGATGAGTGAAGGGGAGCTGCTGCAAATGGAAAAAGCCCGGAAGCTGGATATAGACGAGAACATTTACTTCGAGATCATCCGCGCTAAGACTGCGTCACTTTTATCTTCGGCGTGTGCGGCAGGCGCTTATTCGGCAAGCGCTGATGAAAGTGTGTCAGAACGTTTTCGCCTGTTTGGAGAGAAGGTGGGCATAGCCTTCCAGATAAAGGACGATCTCTTCGACTATGGCCAGGACAATATAGGCAAGCCAACCGGCATAGACATAAAAGAAAAGAAAATGACCCTGCCGCTCATATATACCCTGCAAAACACGGACGCCGCCACCAAGCGCAAGATCATATACATAGTAAAGAACAACAGCACAGACCGGGCAAAAGTGAATGAGGTGATAAACCTTGTGCAGCAATCTGGCGGCATAGCCTATGCACAAAAGAAAATGGAAGCATACCGACAAGAAGCCCTTGAATTGTTACGTACCTACCCCGACAGTTCTGCCCGTGCGGCAATGGAGGAGTTGGTGAACTATGTGATAGATAGGAAGTATTAGGGGTTTGCCGTGCCTTAAAATGATTATTCTTTCCGCTTCGGAATTATCAAAAATTATTTTACCTTTCGATTTCGTGTAATATACAGTCTCGCTACATCAAAATCCGAATTAATGAACTTATCCATACTCTTGATCATTCCGCTCATAACTGCTGTTGTAGTGATGCTATGCCAGTCGGGCTCACAGGTAAAGTGGGTATCACTTTTAGGGTCGCTGGCACAGCTCGGTTATGCCAGCGCTATTATGTGCGACTATATTTCGCAGCGGGCTGCCGGCAACACGGCACAAATGCTCTACCAAAGCCGCCATAGCTGGTACAGCGGCCTCAATATTGAGTATTATGTAGGGGCAGATGGCATATCCATAGCCATGATCATGCTCACTGCCGTTGTGGTGTTTACCGGCATCCTGATCTCGTGGAATGTGACCAAGCTTACCAAGGAATTCTTCTTTTTGCTTCTCTTGCTTAGTGTAGGTGCCTATGGCTTCTTCATTTCGCTTGATCTGTTCACCATGTTTTTCTTCCTCGAAGTGGCCGTTATCCCCAAGTTCCTGCTTATTGGTATATGGGGCAGCGGACGCAAAGAATACAGCGCTATGAAACTCGCCCTGATGCTTATGGGTGGCTCGGCCTTAGTGCTTATCGGCCTCCTATGTCTTTATTTCAACACCGATGCCGGTAATGGTATGCACACCTTCGATCTGCTGAAGATAGCCCACATGCACATCCCTATTGAAGCGCAAAGGTTTATTTTCCCGCTTATGTTTGTTGGGTTTGGGGTGTTTACTGCCATCTTTCCGTTCCATACCTGGGCGCCCGATGGGCACTCTTCTGCGCCCACTGCTGCCTCTATGTTCCTTGCCGGCATATCCATGAAGCTTGGCGGCTATGGCTGCCTGCGTGTGGCCGCCTACCTGATGCCGGAAGCCGCCCACGAATACTCCTGGATCATCATCCTGGTTTCCACCATTGCTATCATCTACGGCGCCTTTGCTACGCTTATGCAGAAGGACCTTAAATACATCAATGCATATTCATCGGTAAGCCATTGCGGGTTTGTGCTGTTTGGTATAGGTATGCTCACCAAGACGGCGCTCACCGGGGCTGCGATGCAAATGGTATCTCATGGGCTTATGACTGCCCTTTTCTTCGGCGCTATAGGCATGATCTATGAGCGTACCCATACCCGCATGGTGGCACAGTTGGGCGGCCTTCTGAAAACAATACCGTTCATTATCACAGTATTTGTTATTGCCGGGCTTTGCTCACTTGGCCTGCCTGGCCTCAGTGGCTTTGTGGCCGAGATGACCGTCTTTGTTGGCGCATGGCAAAATCCCGGCACGTACTACCGTGTAGCGACAGTGCTGGCGTGTGCATCCATAGTTGTTACGGCGGTGTATATACTCAGGGCAGTAGGCTCGTCTGTGATGGGGCCTATACCTAATGAGCATTTTCGCACGTTTAAAGATGCATCGTGGAACGAACGGCTGGCAGCTACAACACTACTGGTATGTATATTGGCCATTGGCATTGCTCCTTTCTGGCTGTTCAACCTTGTATCGCCGGACACTCAGTTGATAATGGATAATATAGCCAGGGGTATTGCGGGGAATTAAAATGTAAGACAATGAGCAATATTCAACTATTCGACCAACAAAAAATACGCAGCCACTGGGATGCGGAACAGGAGAAATGGTTTTTTGCGATAGTAGATGTGGTCGGTGTTCTTTCTGAAAGCATCGATTCAGCATCATATTGGCGTAAATTAAAGGAGCGCCTGAAAAAAGAAGGAAATGAAACCGTGACAAACTGTCACGGTTTGAAAATGCAAGCCATGGATGGCAAAATGAGGATGACCGATGTAGCTGATACAGAACAGCTGTTGAGGCTGATCCAATCTATTCCATCACCTAAGGCGGAACCTTTTAAACAATGGCTTGCTAAGGTTGGGTATGAAAGAATAGAAGAAACAGAGAACCCTGAATTAAGTTTCGACAGGGCCATGAAAAACTACCTTGAAAAAGGATATAGCACCGCATGGATAAACCAGCGTTTAAAAAGCATAGAAGTAAGAAAAGAGCTTACAGATGAATGGGAGGCTTGTGGGGTAAAGCAAGGGCTTGAATTTGCTATGCTTACTGATATTATTACAAAAGCATGGAGCGGCAACACGGTAAAGCAATACAAAGAACATAAAAACCTTAAAAAGGAAAGCCTGCGTGACAACATGACCAACCTGGAATTAGTGTTGAACATGCTTGCTGAGGCTACAACAACCGAAATTTCTAAAGAAAAGAAACCGGCAACATTAGAGCAAAGCAAAGTAATAGCAAAACAGGGCGGAACTATAGCTGGGAATAGAAATTGAAGCAAAAACGGGCAAAAAGGTTGTTAGCAGTTTAAATGCTAAAAAGCTAACAGGCAAAGCCGAAAATATTAAGTTATTATAACTTTTAAGAAAACGAAACATGGGCGCTGACTTTTTAATAATAATGAAATCCGAAATGAGCCTTACGCTTATTATTTTCCTGCTGCTGTTCCTGAAAATATGGGATGGCATAAAGGGGAATGCAACCCTGCTGAACCTGATAAACGTCCTGCTGTTTGCCAACCTGGTTTTGGGTTTGTTCGGTAATGTGGAAGGCAATCTATTCAGTGGCATGTTTCATACCAATACCACTATTTTCCTAGAAAAAAGCATACTCAATCTCGGCGCGTTCATAATTTCACTTACCGCCTTCGACTGGCTTAAAAACCATGAGCACCTGCTGGAGTTTTATATACTACTTCTCTCTACGCTATTAGGTATGGACTTTATGATCTCCAGTGGCAATTTCCTTATGTTCTACCTGGGCCTGGAGCTTTCTACTATACCGCTTGCCGCACTCTGCAATTACGATCTCCATAAAATAAAGTCCTCCGAATCGGCAGTGAAAATGATACTGTCATCGGCATTTGCTTCGTGTATTTTGCTGTTTGGTATCTCCATGCTTTATGGCACCACCGGCACGCTCAATTTTGCCGAAATGGCACCTCTGTTAGGTCATAGCAAGCTGCAAGTCCTGGCATTCATCTTTGCATTTGC
>JABDBX010000016.1 GCA_013288445.1 Bacteroidota bacterium | reverse complement strand
CCTATATATGCTTTGCGGTAAGACTGGTAGTTATTGAGGTTATCGATGAAAAAGTAGCCTGCAACGGCTATCCCCACATATATCACCGGCACCTTCCAGTATTCGTGGTTATACACTTGCCCCATGCCCGGCAGGAGCGCAGAGTAGAGCCCAGATTTTTTTGGATTGGGCTGGTAAGGCACGGGCTTCGCGGGCAGGCTGTCATTGGCAGGCTGGGCATCCTGTGTTACCACCGTGTGACGAGTGCTGTCCGTGACCTGGGCAAGGCATTGCCCAGTAGCGGCAAGTAGCATAGGTAATAAGAGTGCAACCAATATATGTTTAATGTATTTTTTCAAATGTATTGCATTAAAAGAATTGCCCAAAGTTAACGCAAATGCGCATGTGTGGCTAAATTTTGCCGTACCGCACCAACAAAATAAATCCTCCGTATCTTTATAGCTCATGCGCGAAGGACAGTTCATAAAGCAAAACCTCGACCGGTGGGAAGAGTACCAGCAGCCCACCGAAGACCCGGACGAGGTGGCCAAACGCTTCACCTACCTTGTTGATGATCTTTCTTACGCAAAGACTTTTTACCCGCATGGCAATACGTCCCGCTACATCAACAGTATAGCCGCCAATATTTACCTGTCTATTTATAAGAACAAGAAAGAAAAGAAGCAACGGCTTATCACTTTCTGGACCACCGAACTGCCCCTGGTGATAAGGAAACATCACCGGGTATTGCTGTTCACTTTTCTGTTCTTTATAGCCTTTGTATTCCTGGGTGTGTTCTCTGCCTATAACGACCAGAGTTTCGCCCGCGCAGTACTGGGCGATAGCTATGTGGACATGACGGAGCGCAACATAGCCAATGGCGACCCGTTCGGGGTATATAAGGACGGTAATTCTCTTGCTATGTTTTTTTACATCGCGTTCAATAACATAAAAGTGGCGTTCCTCTGTTACTCTATGGGCATTTTTGCGGGCGTAGGCACCCTTTATTTTTTGTTTCAGAACGGACTTATGGTAGGGGTATTTGAGTTTATGTTCTTTCATCACAACATTGGCTTCCAGTCTATCCTTGTTGTCTTTATTCATGGCACGTTGGAACTTTCGGCCATTGTTATAGCAGGTTGTGCGGGGCTTATTATAGGCAATTCGCTGCTGTTCCCTGGTACCTATACCCGGCTACAGTCACTGAAGCAGGCCGCGTCAGACAGTATAAAGATCATCATAAGCCTTGTACCCATATTTATAGTGGCAGCCTTTTTCGAGGGGTTTGTTACTCGTCATACCGGTATGCCGTTGTGGCTCAGCCTTACTATTCTATTGTCGTCTGCAACATTTATTGTGTGGTATTTTATTGTTTACCCTATTTTGGTGGGGAGGAGGAAGTTGGTTAATGAGGTAATAGGGTAATAAGGCGATTGGTCAATAGGGTAGTGCTTAGGTTCATAACACCTCCCGGAACATGTCCCGATTTTTATATCGGGAGGGTCGGGGTTTATAGGTAAACATGGGTAAAGAGTATGCATTTGTTTTTAAAAAGAGGTTCTGTTTATTTTCTTTTTTGCCTGTATTTTCTGTTACAGCCGGGAGGCCCGTGCGCATATGCCCAGCGTACTATGAGTCCGGCGCAATGGCAGCAACTCACCGGCAACAAAGCCTTTGGCTATAAAAATGATAGTGAGCAGGTAACCCCGCCAAAACACTATAATACCGGTTTCATTCAAAAGTTTCTGCGCGGGCTGTTTTCCTTTTTTGGCAGTGGGTTTGGGAATGCGCTGCTATGGCTTATTCTCATTGGTATGGGCTGCTACGTGGTTTACAGGTTGTTTTTCAGCAAGGATAGCTTTCTGTTTAGCAGGACCAAAAAAATAATGAGCGATGAGGGGCCGAAACAGGAAGAAGAGGATATTGCAAATACTAACTGGGAGGCGCTTCTTCAAAAGGCATCGGCAAACAATGATGTGCGGCTTGCTGTGCGCTATAGCTATATGTGGCTGCTACAACTGCTGCAGGAGCGAGAGTTGATAAAGTACCGCAGCGATAAAACCAATTACGAATATTATTCAGAGCTGGTAACAACCGATTATAAACAACCCTTCAAACAGCTTTCGAGGCAATACGAATATACCTGGTACGGGAATTACCCGCCTTCGGCCGCTGCATACCAGGAATACCTGGCCACCTTCGATAACTTGAAAACCCAACTGAGGAGATGAGCAAGGGCAGGTATGTAATTATTGGGCTACTGTTACTGCTGCTGCCTGGTTGCAAGCCAGACAAGGCTACCGTGGAGCGCATGAAATGGCGCATTACCCTGGGCTACGAAGACAAAAGCCCTTATGGCACCTACCTGGCGTACCAGTCATTGAAATATTATTTTCCTGGAGTGGCGATGGAAACATTGTCGGGCCGGTTCCGGTTTGATGACATGGATGCCAAAATGAAATACAGTAATTACAACCGGTCGCTGCTTATTATGGAAGGGCTCGATTTTTACCTCTCAGATGAAGAATGGGCGGAGCTGAAAAAATTTATCAGGGACGGCAATGAAGTGGTAATATTCGGCAGCCGGTTCGATAGTAAGATACAGAGCGAGTTGCAATGTTATAAAACAGGAGGGATGGAAGACTATGTGGACCTCTTTGGCGTAAAAACATTTGGGGAGAATAAGAATGTGCTGGAACTGAATAGCCAGCCGGGGAAAAGATATGGGTATAGTGGCCGGTTTTTAAAAGGCTATTTCGATGTGCCGTTAGATAACCCAAATACTACGGTACATGATACCGATGATTCGGGCAATATAGTATATAGCGAATGGACCTATCCCGATACATTAGGCTTTGCCGGTACCCACCCCGATTTTGTGCGCTACCCGTATGGCAAGGGCCACCTTACGCTACATGCGGCGCCGCTGGCGCTCTCTAATTATTTCCTTTTGCAGGACGGCAATGAGCAGTACCTATCTGGTATCTGGCAAGCATTCCCAGGCGATATTACCCACCTCTACTGGTGCATTTATGCCAAACGAGCGGCCGAGTCGTCCAGCCTCGGCGGGCTGTGGAAGTATCCGGCAACCAAATATGCGATGTTGCTGGCGTTGATGGCGCTGCTGCTATACGTGTTGTTTGAGGGAAAAAGAAAGCAACGGATCATACCTATTATTGCCCCGCTTAGGAACGAGTCGGTTTCGTTTGTGGAGACTGTGGGTAGGCTATACTACAACAAGGGCCACCACGCCAATCTTGCAGAGAAAATGGTGCAGCAGTTCCTGGAGTGGGTGCGGATGCACTACTTTCTGAACACCAACCTGCTTAACGAAAATTTCATACAGCAGCTCACCATCAAGTCCGGCCAGCCAGAGGCTACCGTGCGCGGGCTTATGGAGATGATCCATGAAATAAAATTGGGCGATGCGAAAACAGATGACGCGTATCTTTACCAGCTATATAACACCATTCAGCAATTTTATAAAAAGAAGCATTAAATGGAACCGGAATTACAAGAGCAGACACAGGACAGTACCATACAGCCGCTTACCCAGTTGGTGGAACTGGTAGAAGCAAGCATTCACCAGGTGATCGTGGGGCAGCACGGCATGGTGGAACAATTGCTCGCAGGCTTGCTAGCCGATGGGCATATACTGATAGAGGGTGTGCCCGGCGTTGCCAAGACCCTTACTGCAAAACTTCTTTCCAAGCTCATAGATACCCGGTTCTCGCGGCTGCAGTTCACCCCAGACCTGATGCCGAGTGACGTGGTAGGCGCCAGTATATTCAACCCGCAAACTTCCAGCTTCCAGTTCAAGTCAGGTCCTATATTCAGCAACATAGTGCTTATAGATGAGATAAACCGCGCTCCCGCCAAAACACAATCGGCGCTGTTTGAGGTGATGGAAGAGCGGCAGGTAACTGTAGATGGGCTTACCCACAAAATGCAGTCGCCTTTCATGGTAATTGCCACCCAAAACCCTATAGAGCATGAAGGCACTTATCGTCTGCCGGAAGCCCAACTGGACCGGTTCCTTGTGAAGATAACAGTAGGCTATCCTTCGCTTGAAGAAGAAGTAAAAATATTGGAGCGCCATAACCAGTACGAGATCACTGAATTGCTGGCAAATATGAAGCCGGTAATAACTCCGGAGGTATTGGCCAACGCGCGGATGCAGGTACGGGCTACACATATAGAGCCCAAGTTGCTGGAGTTTGTAGCACGTATCATATGGGAAACCCGCAACGACCGGTCGTTGTACCTCGGTGCATCGCCACGGGCTTCGATAGCTCTGTTGCAAATATCAAAAGCCTTCAGTGTATTGCGCGGGCGAACTTTTGTGATACCCGAAGATATATTGCAGGCTGCCCCGGCTGTACTTCGCCATCGTATAGGCCTTACTCCCGAGCGGGAAATGGAAGGAGCCACAACGGATGATGTAATTAAGGAAATAATAGGAAGGATGGAGATACCGAGGTAAGGTTTTTCGGGAATCTTATATTTTAGCGTAGTGCAGTTCTCTCTTGAAATCAAAAAAGCTCTCAAGACTTAGATCTTCGTCAATATCCGGCCAATGGATGCTTTCTGAAAATGGCCCTATTTCGTAATTGTTTTTTTGTGCAGGCGTAGCATTGGCCAAACGCTGAAACCACCGTAACGGATTTCCAATAGTGTGCCCGCTGTCGGTTACTATGTATATATTCTCCTCGTCAAACCAAACTTTTTCTATCTTCATAACCTATCGAATAAATTATCCGTGAATTTCTTTCCATTTTGCTACGATCTCTTCTCTTTTCTCTTCTATCAGGGCTTCCGCAAGAGAAAGATCCTTTACTTTCATTCCTTTACTTTCAACCAATTTCACAGGGTCAACTTCAAATTTTGAAGTCCCATCTGCGTTTCTGACATGGATATGCATAGGCAGATGCTCCAAACTAAAAAAGAAAAATTTCATTCCGAAAAACCTGAACAGTTCTGGCATAACAGATATTGTTATTGCAAAAATAAGCAATCGGAATAATTATTTTGAGATTATGTTGCCGTAGTTTCATATTGGTTGTGGTCGGGAAAAAGATACCGACTATTGATACATCCGTTCATCTATACTATACGCCGGATAAAAATGTGCATTGAATTTAAAAAGCCTGGAAGGCTTTAATGTGAATAGCTCCGGGTGCAACCCGGAGTCTTCAGGGTTATACCAGTTGAACCCCGCCGGGGTTCAATGACCACATCTATTTTCCCACCGGTTTCACCGGTGGCTATTCATCATTTAAGCCCTATCGGGCTTGCCCGTTTATCATTGCACAAACTTATGCGGCGAGATGTATAAAACATTGTAAATTTGTTTTTGCGACCAAAAAAAGCAAAGTTTCAGCCCATAATTCCCATTGAAATCCCTCAGCAAATACATCTCAGACCTCTACATCAGCAAGCGATGGTTTTTGCTGCTGGGCGCTTGTGTCATTTTGTTGTTCCTTGCTTACTTTGTTCATTTTTTATACCAGCCGGTATTGGCGTTCACCGGCTTTGTGCTGCTGCTCACTTTTGTGGATTATGCCTTGCTCTTTTTTTTCAAAGGGGGTATGAATGCGGTGCGTATCATGTCGCCGCGGTTCAGTATCGGTGATGAGAACCTGGTTACCCTTTCTCTTTCTAATTCGTTTCCTTTCAAGATAAAAGGTGCGCTTATTGAAGAACTTCCTTTCCAGTTCCAGGAGCGCAATTTTCATTTAGCCGTGGCTATCGGGTACAGGTCGCGGGAAACCGTAACCTATAAGTTGCGTCCCTTGTCGCGCGGCGAGTTTGGGTTCGGCAATTTGCTGTGCTATGCTTCCAGCCCCATAGGTTTTGTGCAGCGGCGTTTTAAGACGGCAGAGCCTGTGGTGGTGAAGGTTTATCCTTCTTACCAGCAACTGAGAAGGTACCAGTTGCTGGCCGTAAGCGGCAATACGCTGAGTGGGGTAAAAAAGATCCGCAGGGTGGGCCACAGCCTGGAGTTTGAGAAGATAAAGGATTATGTGCAGGGCGATGATGTGCGTACCATAAACTGGAAGGCCACCGCCCGCAGCAGCAACCTGATGGTGAATACCTTCACAGACGCCCGGCAACAGCAGATATACTGCCTCATAGACAAGGGCCGCAACATGAAGATGCCGTTTGAAGGTATGACCCTTCTCGACCATTCCATAAATGCCAGCCTGGCACTGCTGAATGTGGCCTTGCTGAAACAGGATAAGGCCGGCCTCATAACATTTTCCGACAAGGTAAATGATATTATTGCGGCAGACCGGCGGCCAAACCAGCTACACCGAATATTGGACACGCTTTACAAACAGCAAACCCAATTTAAAGAAAGCGACTACGAAGCAGTATGGAGTACCGTGCACCGGGGTATAACCCAACGCAGCCTGGTATTGCTGTTCACCAATTTCGAGACTTACTCATCGTTAGAGCGGCAACTGCCCTTTCTGAAAAAAATTGCACAGCGGCATCTTACCTGCGTTGTCTTTTTCCAAAATACGCTGCTAAAAGAAATACACGAATCCACCCCAGATAATATTGAGGGCATCTACATAAAAACAATAGCCGACCAATTCGACCTGGAAAAGCGGCTAATAGTTAAAGAGCTACGGCGGCATGGTGTGCTATCTATACTCACCACGCCCCAAACCCTCACGATTGACATAATCAACAAATACCTGGAATTGAAGGCCCGGCAAATGGTGTAAAAGAAAAATATCTTTGTTTCTCACCCAAGAACTCCCCCTTTTTTTACGTCTATAGTTATAAGAAGCATGTCCTGCTTTATATTGGTAACCTAATTCCATTTTATGAAGAAACGCTCTATTGTGTTACTTATGCTGAGTATCCTGTCAGCCAACCTTTCTTATGGCCAGATTCCCTTCAATACCATTGATTCCATAAACATCAACAATATCAATGCCTCGGTATTGGTTCATGGCGATATGTGGTGGAACCCTGACCTGGAGGTGGCACATTGCTATTTTCCTAAAAACTACCCTGCAAGTATCAATTTTGCCAGTTCGTTGTGGATGTCGGGCTACGACCCGGGCGGACAATTGCATATAGCCGCAGCCACTTACCGGCAAAACGGGAACGACTACTGGCCGGGGCCAATAAGCACAGGCGACTCCATAAACTATGCAACATCGCACGCATGGGCCAAAATTTGGAAGGTGAACCTGACAGATATTCTTACCTTCCTGGGATTAAGTTCCCATACCATAGCCAACACCCCTGCTTCAATACTTACCTGGCCGGGGAAGGGGAATACGTACGCCACCGGCAACCTCGGCATTTCGCTTACGGTTACAGATGACATGGCCCCGTTCATAGACCTTAATGGCAACGGCATATACGAGCCGCTACTGGGCGAGTTCCCGGATATTAAGGGCGACCAGGCGTTGTGGTGGGTATTCAACGACAACGGCCCGTCTCACAACGAAACTAAAGGCAAACCATTGGGGGTTGAAGTACACGCTATGTGCTATGGCTTTCACCGAAATACACTTGTTGATAACGTGGTTTTTTACGAATACTACGTTGCCAATAAATCGGTTAACGACTACCACAATTTCAGGATGGGGCAGTTTGATGACGTGGACCTGGGCTACTATCTTGATGACTTCATCGGGTTCGATTCCTCGCACAGGATGGGCATCTGTTATAACGGCACTACCGATGATGGTGTAGCCGGTGGCCATCCGCTCAATTCTTATGGCACCAGTGTACCAATTGTGGGGTTGACGATGATAGTGATGCCGGGTGATGCAGGAACAAGCTATGCGCCTGCGGGCAGCTTTACGTATTACAATAATGATCTATCAATTATCGGTAACCCTATGGTAGATACGGAATATGACCACTACCTCCGCTCAAGAATAAGGAGCGGCGCCCATTTTACCAACGATTTTACAGGTAGGGGAATAATGAGCTACGGTCACGGGGCTGGACCAAACTGCAACTACGTTTACACCGGCGATCCGGGAGACACCACAAAATGGTCGGAATGTAACTGTAGTAATAATCCCGGCGACCGGCGGTTTATTATTACCAGCAACGACTTTACCCTTAATGCGGGCGCCACCCAGCGCATAGTGATGGCGCTCGTGACCACCGACACGGGCGCTGGTGGCGGCTGCCCCGATGCAAACTTCACCAACATAAAGATAGTAGCAGATACGGCCTGGGCGGTGTATCAAAGCACCGTAACGGCCGGTGTGTCTAAAATAAGCCAGCAACAATACGTCAATATCTACCCAAATCCGGCGCATGATAAGCTCAACATAGAGAGCATGGTTAGCGGATCAATACCAACGATACAGGTATTTAATACGCTTGGCCAGGTGATGAACGTAGCTATTAATAAAAACGGGAACCGTTACGAAGCCGACGTGAGCAAATTATCAAACGGGCTGTACGATGTATTGTACCGACAGGATGGGATAGAACAAAACAGCCGGTTCGTGAAAGAATAAAGTAAAGTGCAGTGTACGTTACGCTATATCCGGGGTTGCGGTATGTCTGGCGTTGTATTAGTAGCCCCGGTCTTTAGACCGGGGTAGAATAAGAAGTAGGTAGGCTTTAGCCGAAAATTACTCTTGCCGGACATTTTGTGTTGTGTGATTTTGGCTAAAGCCTGTCCTGTTGTCAGCAATCCCCGGTCTAAAGACCGGGGCTACTATGCAAGAGTTCTATTTTTTTTATCAGATAACCACATTGAATATCATTCTATGGGAAAACTATTCGTGGTGTTGTTTTTATTGGGCGTTATACATGGCGCTGCTACTTATGCGCAGTTTCCCTTCAATACAATGGACTCGTTAGATATAAATAACGTAAACGCTAGAGTATTGGTGCATGGCGATATGTGGTGGAACCCCGCTACTACCGCGCCTACCTGCTTTTTTCCGAGCGGGACAAAGAAACACATAAACAACACCAGCGCAATATGGATGTCGGGCTATGATAGTACCGGGCTGTTGCATATTGCGGCACAAACGTACAGGCAACGCGGGAATGACTACTGGCCAGGGCCGCTCACCGGTGATACTCTTAGCTATGCCACGGCCTACGCCTGGGCTAAAATATGGAAAGTGAACCTTACCGATATTATCGATTTTCTGGCGCAGCCTTCGCATACGACGGTAAATACACCACAGTCTATACTCACGTGGCCGGGGAAGGGGAATACTTATGCGCAAGGCAACGCCGGTGCGCCACTAACAATTACTGACGATATGGCGCCATTTATAGACCTCAATGGCAACGGCATATATGAGCCATTGCTGGGCGACTACCCCGACATAAAAGGTAACCAGGCGCTGTGGTGGGTATTCAGCGACAACGGCCCGGTGCATACCGAAACAAACGGCAGGCCATTGGGCGTGGAGGTTCATGCCATGTCTTATGGATACAGCCGCGGCACACTGATAGACGATGTGGTTTATTATGATTACACGATCATCAATAAGTCGGCAAACAACTATACCGATTTCAGGTTCAGCCAGTGGGATAATGGTACAATGGGATATCCCTCAGCTTTTTCCGATTATATTGGCTTTGATTCCACCTGGCGGATGGGCATTAATTACAATGCTGTAAATTGCGACGGTTGTTCAAATGGTTCTCCTACCACGCTCTCTTACGGGATTAATCCACCGCAAAATGCAATAACCATGATCGTACTGCCAGGTGATGCGGGCTCCGGCTATGTTCCCGCAGGCAGCTTTACTTATTTCAACGATGATGCGTCTATTGTGGGAGATCCTGTGATAGACACGCAATACAACAACTATATGCGGTCGAAACTCAGGAACGGGCAGCATTTTAAGAATGACTATTCAGGGCCGGGTAGCCTGGCTGTCGGTTATGGCTCTGGCCCTGATTGCAACTATGTTTTTACCGGTGACCCGTCAGACACTGACCAATGGTCGCAATGCAAGAATTTCGGAACTTTTTTTGGTGATCAGCGTTTCGTTCTTTCCAGCAATAGTTTCCCGCTAAATGCTGGCAGTTCAGCTCATATTTTGCTGGCGCTGATCGTTGCCGATTCTGCAGGGGGCTGCGGGTTCGGAAGCTATGATCGCATAAAAATAGTAGCAGATACTGCCTGGGCGGTTTACCATAGAGATGAGACAGCGGGTGTGCCTAAAATAAGCCAGCAACAATACATCAACATCTATCCAAATCCGACGCACGATAAACTCATCATAGAGTGTATGGTTAGCGGATCAATACCCACAATACAGGTATTTAATACTTTAGGGCAAGTAATGAATATATCTATAAGTAAAAACGGAAACCGGTATGAAGCCGACCTGAGCAAATTACCAAACGGCCTGTATGATGTCTTGTACCGGCAGGATGGTGTGGAGCAAAATAGCCGGTTCGTGAAGGAATAAAGTCATTGGCTTAAAACTAATTTTATGAAGAAACAGTTGCCATTTTTGCTGTTGTTGAGTGTCTTATCCGGTACTATTGCCCGCGCGCAGTTTCCGTTTAATACAATGGATTCTATAAACATCAATAATATTTCTTCTGCTATATTGGTGCATGGCGATATGTGGTGGGACCCAACAGCACAGGTGGCCGAATGTAACATTCGGGGAAACAATAGCAGGAACATAAACTTCGCCAGCGCATTGTGGATGGGCGGCTATGACGCGGGCGGAGCGTTGCATATTGCGGCACAAACGTACCGGCAACATGGGAATGACTATTGGCCGGGCCCGATAAACACAAGCGGTCCGCTTAGCTACGCTACATCTTATGCCTGGGCTAAAATATGGAAGGTGAATCTAACGGATATTATTGATTTCCTGTCGCTGCCCTCGCATACCACGGTAAATACACCACAGTCTATTCTCACGTGGCCGGGGAAGGGCAATACTTACGCACAAGGTAACGCCGGAACGCCACTAACAATTACTGATGACATGGCGCCATTTATAGACCTCAATGGCAACGGTATATACGAACCTTTGCTCGGCGACTACCCCGACATAAAGGGTAACCAGGCGCTGTGGTGGGTATTTAACGATAACGGCCCAACGCATAACCAAACCAACGGCACACCCATGGGCGTAGAGGTACATGCCATGTGTTACGGTTTTCGCCGGGGTACACTGATAGATAACGTGGTTTACTATGAATACAACATCATGAACAAATCAGGGAATGATTACCACAATTTCAGGGCTGGGCTATGGGATGATATAGATATTGGGTTCTATATTGATGATTACATTGGCTTCGATTCTTCATACCGGATGGGAATTGGGTACAATGGCCGCCAGAACTTAAATCCCGTTAATTCATACAAGGTAAATGAGCCAGTAGTAGGGGTGACAATGGTCGTATTGCCGGGAGATGCCGGAACGAGCTATGTGCCAGCAGGCAGCTTTACTTATTTCAATAATGATTCGTCAATTATTGGGAGCCCGACAGTGGATACGGAGTATAGTAACTACATGCGCTCAAAGCTCAGAAATGGCGAACATTTCACCAATGATTTTTCGGGAAGGGGGCATCCGTGTAAAGGATATGGAGCCGGGCCGGATTGTAATTATGTTTTCACAGGAGATCCGGGCGATACCACTAACCAGTGGTCGGAATGTAACTGCGGAAACAATCCAAGTGATGCGCGGTTTATCGTCACCAGTAACGATTTCACACTAGCTGTGGGGACAACGGAAAAAATTGTTATGGCCATGGTGGCCACAGATACCGGAGCGGGGCAGTGGTGCGGACTCACAAATTTCGACAACATAAAAATAGTGGCCGATACGGCCTGGGCTTTTTACCACAACACGTTAACTGCAGATGTACCAGCTATTGCGACGGGACAGTACATTAGCGTTTATCCCAACCCTGCGCACGATAAATTGATTATTGAAGGTATAAACACCAACGGGTCTGCGCCCACAATACAGGTATTTAATACTTTAGGGCAAGTAATGAACGCAGCGATAATAAAAAACGGAAACCGGTATGAAGCAGACGTGAGCAAATTACCAAACGGGCTGTACGACGTTTTGTACCGGCAGGATGGTGTGCAACAAAACAGTAAATTCGTGAAGGAATAAAAGGAGATCATTTTATAAAATCAGAAACACAGTAAATCAATGTTATGGTAAAGAATAAACTTGTTATGCTATCGCTGGGAATTGTTTTCCTGGCCGCTTCGTGTACTAAAAAAGGTAATACCGGCCTTGCTGGTCCGGCTGGGCCAGCAGGACCTTCGGGGGTTTCGTTTACAGGGGCTATCAACGGGCATGTGAGCCTGTATGATATGTATGGCACCAAACAAAACACCGGTCTGGATGCGGTGCAGCTTATGTTGAAGGGCGGCGCAACAGCTACTGCCGACCAGAATGGATATTACTTCTTCGGCAACGTTTCTACAGGCACTTATTTCTTGTCAGCGGCCACTACCGGATATGGAGCAACGATGATCCCAAACATTGAGTTCCTAAGCGACACCATGAACCAGGATATAAAGCTGTCAGCCATTCCTAATTTTAATCCCACTGCCCTCTCGGCGACCTACAATCATGGTTCAGCATTCGACTCTGTGGTTATCACTGTAACACCAGATACTAAACCCCGAAACCTCATACTGTTTGTGAATAATAAAATGCCCGTTAATAACTTCCCGGCAAACTATCTGCTGGCTTATGTGAAAGCGATAACAACATGGCAAACAAATGTGGTGATACGTGTACCTGCGTCAGACCTTAACGGTGTAAATATATTTTATGGCGAAATGGTTTATTATGCGGCATATAGCTATGTAACCAACGATGTATCGGCTTATGAAGACCCGTCAACCGGCCGTAACGTATATACCGCTGTGGGTGCAGCTCCACTTGTTGATTCAGCAATGTCGCCGTAATTCGTCGTTGGCAACGTTCACTTTTTCATCTACACTTGGCCCGCATATTTGAAATGTGGGCTTTTTTCTGCGTATTTTCATGCCGAAATCGCTGAGATGGAATTTTTACGCAAACACTACAAGCTTGTATTATGGGCTATCCCTTTGGTGAGCCTCGTGTTGCATTTCCATGTATTTAATCTGGACCTCATCGGCATTCATGTGTGGCGGCAAACGGAAACGCAAACTGTTATAAATAACTTTTACCGGGATGATATGAATATACTCAATCCCCGGTTCAACGACCACGCCGAAACCAACAGGCTGCACCGGATGGAATTTCCTGTTATGCAATGGATATTTGCTTTGTTTTACAAAGTCTTTGGTACCCATATCGTCATCAGCCGGATACTTTCCTTTATCATTGGCCTGTGCTCCGTTTATGGAATATTTTATTTTCTGCAAAAAGTGTCGGGCAACAAAGTCACGGCCACCTTAGGCGCATGGTGCTTTAATTTTTCACCTGTTTTTTATTATTACACCCTAAACCCTATGCCCGACAACATGGCGTTGTGCTGCGCTATCTGGAGCCTGGGATTTTTTTACAATTATACCAGCGGCGGGAAGTTAAGGCAGGTAATATGGAGCGGCATTTTTTTGTGCCTCGCTACAATGGCGAAACTTCCGTTTATTATTTACGGATCATTTATCGCTACTTTTCTCACTGTCGCTTTTTTTAAAAAAAGCTTGCCGGTGAAGGAGTTGCTGCGCGTTGCATTTATTTACATATTGTGCCTTATGCCTGCCGCCGCGTGGTATGTTGCCGTTATTCCCGGTTGGGTTATCGGCGCCGTGCATGGCGTGTTTAACCAAACGCTCAATCACCCTGATCTTTTTGCCGTGCTCACAGGAACATTAATATCTGTTCTGCCGGAGTTGCTTATTAATTATGCTTCCGTGGTTTTCTTTGTGGCCGGGTTTTACCTGCTGTTCAGGAACAAACTTTACACAAAAGCTGGTTTTATACCTTTCTTTACCTGGGGCATCGTAGTTATCAGCTATTTTTTGTATGAAATGAATATTATTGACCTCGTCCATGATTATTATCTGTTTCTATTCTTGCCACCCATATTTTTGCTCGTAGCTTACGGCGCCCAATATATGCTCGGTGACCCGAAAGTAGCGAGGTATGGGGCGCTGCTCTGTTTGTGCGCGCTCCCGCTTACCGCCTATTTAAGGGCCGATAGCCGGTGGGATACCAGGGACCCTGGGTTTAACAGCGCATACTACAAGTATAAGGACGAGCTACGCTCGCTTACTCCGCCAGGTGCGCTATGCGTGGCAGGCTATGATGATTCCCATTATATTCTGCTATATTACATTGACCGTAAAGGGTGGGCTTTCGATAAATCCTGGTTCGATGAGCAACTGCTGTCTTTCTATATCAGTAAAGGCGCGCGATATATATTTTTAGACGAAAATATAGATGATCTGCCGGGAATCAGGAGCCATCTTGGGGAAAAAATATTTGATAAAGAAACGCTACGTGTTTACAAATTAAAATAACGAAATTCGCATTCATGCTGCGGTACTTAAGTTTTATTTGCATCACTGTTATTATTCTTCTGGCTTCTTCCTGCAAGAAGGATATTTTGCATTGGCAGCAGGTTCAGAAATTGAACAGCAACGCTACCTGCCAGCTAAACAGGATAAGGTTTGTGGGAAATAATACATGCATTGCGGCTGGTGGTGTAAAGTTTGATCAGTCGGTGGTTTTGCGGTCAACAGACGGCGGATACACCTGGGCGGCTTCTTCCTATCCGGCAGCGCCAAAGGGGATGTACGGCATGGCAGTTTCGCCAAACGGGAACATTTTTTTATGCGGCGTGGATGGAGATGTGCTACACTCCAGCGACATGGGTGAATCCTGGCAGTTCAACAGGGTGAACGATTGGCTGTATTATGTTGGCATTGCATTTCCTTCAAAGGATACCGGTATCCTGGTCAATACCATCCTCCAGCGCCAATGCACCATTACACGCATAGATTCCGCCTTCAACATTATCGATGAGCAAACCTATTTGTTTGGGCTCAATGATATTTACATGGTTAGTCCGACAACGGGCTATGTTATAGGCTACGGCACAGTAATGAAAACCACTAATACCGGCGCCACCTGGAGTTTCCAGGATGTGGAGAACGATAACTTTATGGCAATGGACATACACGGCGATGAAATATGGATGTGCGGCTATAATGGCGGTGTTTATCACACCACGGATGGTGGTAGTCACTGGGGCAGGCTGCGCAATGGCAATGATATAACCCTGCCGCGCTACAACGTGCTCAGTATATTGTTTAAGGATGAGCTGAACGGCTGGGCGGTATGCGATGATGGTAAAATGATCCATTCGGATGATGGCGGCAACCACTGGGAAGAGTATAACCGCTTTACTACAAACGCACTGCGCAGCATAGCCCTATGCCCCAATGGCGACCTGCTTGTGGCTGGCGACAACGGTAGCCTCTACCGGGTAACGCCATAGATCATTTTCACATTCGTACATATGCGATGATTATACTTTGTACGGCATAGCTTTGCGTTATGAAGAAGGTTTTGCATTCATATGCCGCTCACGCCCTTCGAGGTTTTGGGCACCGCTACATGGTCAGCCCTGAAAGGGTATAATCTAATAGCGATGGGCATCGCCCATCGAACTTGCGCAGGGACGTCACTCAAAATCCCATACCCATACCAAATTCAGCAAACTCAGCAACCGATAAGTGTGTTTTCAGGTAGGCGCAAAGGAAGAACTCTTTGATAGCGCCGTGTTCATGCTGTAAGAGATAAAGATTGCCGCCTAGTTTTTCATAATAAAGCCCCTCCACCTGGAACGCCTGGTGTATGTAGTAGCCCACCTGGAGTACTACCCCAAGCCGTCCCAGCATGAATTCATTTCCAACAAACACGGCGCTTTTGTATGAATACCTGGCCTCGGTGCCGGGCGTAACAAAGCCTATATTATTGCGCAGGTAAGAATAGATGTTGGTATGGTAAGAATAATCGAGCCCGGCAAAGGCCTTGTTCTTGCTTATCCAGCGCTTGCTTACATAGCCGGAGGCCACATAAATAGGATATATAGGCCCCAACGGTGCATTAGATTCATCGTAAGCAAGCGATAGCCGGAACTCGGCCAGCCACCTGTTTTTAAGTGGTTTCAAGTCCTTTACTATGTGCTTTGGCCGCGACGTTTCCGGGAAGTATTTTATACCCACATGATAACCCGCCAGGTTTACCCCCAGGTTGGGCTGATGGAAGGATGCGTCAGAGATGTGGGAGAAATTAACCCCAAGCTGCGCGTCCCAATGCTTGTTGATGTGGTAGCGGAGGTCGGTCATAAAGGAGAAGTAGTCATTGATCTTGCTGCCTATGGCATTGTTCATCGTGTCGAAAGGATTTATCCGTGAATAGTCGCGCGTTACAAAACCTATCCCATCACCTATGCGCAATGTCCACTCTATTTTATTGCCTGTTACCAGGGGTATTACAATATTGGGATAAATGCTGAACACCCGGCCATAAACAGAATCAATGCCGTAATTAGTATAGGTAACGCCCACGCCTATAATGGGGTAACGCCGCCTTTGCTGCCAATCTTTCTTGCCGTATGTTTTCCATTGAAAATTTAGATCCACACCCGTGGTTAGGTCTGGTATGGGCAAATGAAATTTCGGGGTATGCTTAATAACTTTGCCTGCAAACGCATTGACCTCAATACCAAACCCAGCCAACGAATTGGTTTCCTGCGACAGGCAGGAGAATGAAAGGATTAATAAAAAACAGAAAAAAAATAATTGCTTGTGCATGATGAAAATAGAGCAAACAAATATAGTTACTTTTACATGGCATGAAAGCAAAATAATTACTGAGTTGCTCCATGACTAAATTGCTCAATGACCCAACATAGTTTAGTTTGCCGCTATTAGCATAATCCAAACGAATGAAAAACCTGCTCTCCCTGGTCTCTTGCCTGTTTATTTGCCTGGTAATGCTGCAATACAGGGGCTATTATTCAGATGTGAGGCAGGGCAACCCGCCCTTGAAGATCACCGAGTGGGACGCCTTTGGCTACTACATATATCTCCCTGCAATTTTTATTTACCACGATTACAAAGAACTAAAATGGCTGCCTGAGATCGATAAAAAATACGGCGTCACCGGTGGCAATGGCATACAGGCGTTAAAGGCCGACAATGGCAACTACGCTTTTAAGTACCTGGGTGGGGTGGCAATACTGGAAATCCCCTTCTTTTTTATTGGCCATGAGATAGCACCGCACTACGGCTATCCGCCAGATGGTTTTTCGCCGCCGTATCAATATGCCATTAGCCTCGGGGTAATGCTTTATTGCTTTGCAGGCATCTTCCTGCTACGGAAAATACTGTTGCGCTATTTCTCAGAGATCGCCGCAGCTATTACTTTGCTTGCTGTTTGCCTTGCCACTAATTTTATAGAATATGCAGCTATAGAAAATGGACAAAGCCACGCCTTTATTTTCCCGCTCTATGTATTGGTATTGTTCGCCACTATAAAATGGCACGAAAGGCCGCGCATAGGCTGGGCGGCGCTTACCGGGTTTATCATAGGGTTGGCTACCATATCGCGGCCTACCGAAGCTATTATGTTATTTATACCACTATTTTGGGATACACAAAACGGGGAAGCGGCAAAGCAAAAATGGCAATTGGTTAAAACGCATAAAGGCCACATAGTTTTGGCTGCATTATTTGGCCTGCTGGGCATACTGCCACAGCTCGTTTACTGGAAGGCCGCTACCGGGTCATTCATCTTTGATGTGGGCAGCAGTTGGGATTTTCTTAGTCCTCATTTCCGGGTATTATTTGGCTGGGAAAAAGGTTGGTTCATCTACACGCCCATTACGGTATTCTTTATCGTAGGTATGTGCTTTATGAAGAATCTTCCTTTCAGGAAATCAGTGTTGTGGTTCTGCCTGCTTAATATCTACATCATCATCAGTTGGCGCAATTGGCACTATGGTGGCAGCTACTCTACCCGCGCCCTTATGCAAAGCTACCCCGTGTTTGCGCTGCCCTTTGCCGCTTTTGTTGATACCATTCGTTTGAAAAAATGGGCTTGGCTATTCTATGCTCTTTTTGCTTACCTAATTGGGGTAAACCTCTTCCAGATCACGCAGTATCGCAGCATGATCATCCATTACGATGACATGAACAGGGCCTACTATGGCCGCATATACCTAAACCCGCACCCGACACCGCTTGATATGAGCCTGCTGGACGATGACGAGGTATTGGATAACGAACGTGGCTACGCAAAGACAACGCTTGCAGCTATTGATAGCCCTATTCCTGTTTCATTCACCGGAGGCTCGCAGGGGCTGCTATACCAAACAACTATTGGAGTGCCGGAAAATTCAACCAAAGATAGGTGGCTGAAAATAGAAAGCCGGTTAAAGGCGCCGAATTGCCTGTGGCAAAGCTACCTTGATGCAGAACTTAAAAAAGGGGATTCTATAAAACATAAAAGGGTGCGGCTGTTCAGCGCGCTAAGTATAAATGACTCGGCAAACGACCTTATTTTTTACATGACCATCCCGCCATACTTCACAAGCAGCCAATTCAGGCTATACATTTCTTCGCCGTTTACTTTTAATGGGGTTGCTGAGCAGGTAAGGGTTACTAAGCTGGCGCGGTAGAATGTCAGACTAGACCAACATTTTCCACTTCTTTTAAAATATGCGGGCCGATATGTTTACTTAAAGCTTGAGGAGTAACTAACTCTACCTTTCTTTGGAATAAGTCCTCTAAGAAGAAAGATAAATCCATGAAGTTGTCGTAAGTTTTTTGCTTAGGCTCAAACGATACCAACAAGTCTATATCACTGTTGTCGGTAGCAGTACCCCTCACAAATGATCCAAATAACCCAAGAGAATGCACACCTAATGCTTTAATTTCATTGCTGTGCAATTTCAGGCATTCAAATATGTATGCTTTGTCAATGCTATTCATTCATTGATTGTTGGTGGGTATTATAAACCCGGGAGACAATAATAACATTCCCCACAATCCTGTATAATACACAATAAGGAAATTTACCGACTACTTTATAACGCGCATCGCCATAGGCAATAGATGCAGACAAAGGCATCTTTCTAATATCTGCAAGAGTTGCATTAATAACAGAAGCAAATCGTTTGCCAAGCCCTTTTTGCTGGTCATTGTAGTAGTCAATGCCCGTTTGCATATCTATTCGTGCTTTAGGAGTGACGGTTACAATATACCCCATCAGTCAACTCTTAACTGATGTTTTACGATTTCCCAGTCTAATGCGTACCCGGGGATTTCCTCTGCTTTTCTAAATTCCTCTTCTGCTTCTGCTATTTGTTGTTCGGTAAAAATGATCTTAGCCTTCTTCGGCTTATCAATTTTTACAAAGCTAAGATTGGTGAGTAAGTCCATTACGTACTGGAATTTATTGTCAGGGATATGAATAGTTAGCTGTTTCATATAGTACAAATTTAGCAAAAAAACCGTTACGCCAGCTCAATAACTGTTATCTCCGGCAATACCCCAAGCCTGCCCGGATAGCCGAGAAAACCAAAGCCGCGGTTCACGTAGAGGTTTTGCTCACCTACCGTATATAGGCCGGCCCACTCTTTGTACATGTATTGTACCGGGCTCCATTTCAGCCATTTACTGTCCACGCCAAACTGCATACCGTGTGTGTGGCCGCTTAGGGTCAGTTGCACATCACCGTATTCGGGTATCACCTGTGCGTGCCAGTGCGATGGGTCGTGGGAAAGTAGTATTTTGAAAGGGATGTTCTTTTCTTTCAGCCCGGCATAAGCCTTGCGCATATCGCCATACTTTGGAAAGTTGGCTTTGGCGCTCCAGTTCTCTATGCCTATCAGCGCTATTTTATCATTTCCGCGTTCCAGCACTATATGCTCGTTCATCAGCAGGCGCCAGCCCATTGCCGCATGTATGCTTTTCAGCGTGTTTAAGTTGTCTATTTTAGATTGTGGTGTGGGCCATTGCACATAGTCGCCATAGTCGTGGTTGCCCAGGGTAGAATACACGCCCATTGGCGCCTTCAGGCGGGAGTATATCTCCTGGTATTTCGGGTCCACTTCCTCGCTGTGATTATTTACGAGGTCGCCTGTAAAAAAGATGATATCGGCATTCTGGTCCAGCACCCTTTGGATGCCGTGTGCCACGGCTGCATGGTTATCAAAACTTCCAGTGTGTATGTCTGATATTTGCACGATCCTGAGTCCCTTGAATGCATCCGGCAGGGAGGCCGATCTAAGCTTTATTTTTCTTACCCGGTATTTATACCGGTTACTGATACCATAAGTGAACCCAAGCAATGAAAGCCCGCCCAGCACCAAGGCCGTCCGTTTGAGGAACAGGGAGCGTTCTATACCGCCCGTGGCCTCATCGCTGGTATTTGTGCCGCCGTAGGCAAGCGAAGTCACCAGCCAGGTGAGCAGCCTGCGTATGTCGTCTATAAGCATTACCAGCAATACCAGTATTTTGCCCACTACAAATCCCAGCACAAAAGCGATATATACATTGCGCAGCAAGTGCGGTACCCCCGCCCAGTTGATCTGACGGAAAAGAATAAGCCCCAGCCAGCTTACTATAGTTAGCGCCAGGTAGAGCACTGTTAACGATACACGCCAGACCGTAGGCATATTGCGCACCGATGAGCGCACCAAAATAAAACTATAGTATTCGGCCAGCCCTATAATGCTTAGGATAATAATTAACCTTGTTTTCATAATAACTCAATGGTGTGACAATGTGATATTCGTAACAAAACAATCGCGTGTAGGGCGGCGCCTGTAACTGTTTCGTGAGGCTGCTTCGTTCCTGCGCCACCGCTAAAGCTTAAGCGGCACGCGGTCGCAGTGACGCGAGTTGTTTTTATTTTTAATTGGGTAAAGTTTAGAATCTTATAAAATCTTCCACCTGCTCCTCTATTAATTTTTCAGTATCGGGTTTTAGCAAAACGCCGTTACTGTCTATTTCTTCATTTATTCTCGATAGCAGCAGTTTGTTATAGAGCACGTGCACCTTCATATAGTGTAGTATTGCGGTCATATGCTCCAGCCCGCGCAGGTTGCCGGCCCGGCCATCAGACAGACCCACCAGCATGGCCTTTTTATGCCACCAGCATTTTTTTATGTCGCTGTTGTCTATCATCAGCTTTAGTATCCCCGGGAAGCTGGCGTTGTATTCCGGCATTACAAACACAAATTTTTCTGCCGGGATCAGGTACTGTTTTTCAAGGGCCAGCATTGCCGGGCCGCGTTCCCATACCTGCTTATTCTCCAGCGAAAGAAGGTGTACATCATTCGAGTGCTCAGATAATAATTTGTAGTATAACTTTGCGGTACGCAACGTCATGCTGTCTGACCTGTTAGTGCCTGAAATTATTGTTATCATCCCGGTTTTGAAAATAAACTCAAAGTTGGAGCGTATTTCTCAGATAATGCATTGTGGGTACCGCATTTTCGATACTTTCTTTTTATTGCTGCATAAACAACCGGCTATACCGGTAAAACAAATTTTTTCTTTATCACGGGGAAATTCTGGCTCGATTATTGCTTTGATTACCTGAATGCCATGGCTTTAGCAATGGTGATTTTTTGTTTTCTGACGTTTTGCCCGATCTGGATGCATGCCATTGTCCTATAGAACCCCGTGCTGTGTTATCCGAAGGATAACCTTGGGTACTTTATTGTTTATTATTCTCATGGGGGCAGTTTTGGTGTTGCTTCCCATCAAGCCCTTCTGGGTTGACGAGTGGTTTATCATTGATAGCCTGAAGACAAAAGACGCAATGAGTCTCTTTGGGCAATTAGATTTTATGCAGCAATTTCCCCGGGTTTACCTGGTGATATTAAAGGGGTTTACATCGGTTTTCGATTACAGTTATTTTTCGCTGCGTTTGCCGTCCTATCTTGTGAGTGTATCCACAATTGTGCTCACCTGGAAGGTTGCAGACAAGCTATTCGAGACAAGATTATTCACCCGGTACTTGCTCGTGCTAATTCTCGTCTCAGCTTTCACTTTTACCGAATACTTTGTGGAGATGAAGCAGTACCCGATGGATATTCTGCTGAGTGTGCTTGCCATCTGGCAACTCATAGAGTTGGCTGGTCTTGGAGCGGGCAGTAAGGTAAAAACAGGGAGATACCTCTTTCTTTGCGCCAGCTTTTGTATAGCCCCCTTTTTCAGCTATACTTATTCTATCACGATAGCCCCGGTGTTTGTGGTGACACTTTTTCATACGATAACAATACTCAGAAGCAACAGCCCTTCCAGTGTAAAACGGAAAGCTGTATTCATGCAGTGGTTACCTCTTTTCATCTGCGCAATTGGTGTTGGCTTGTTTTATGCAATTGATGCAAAACATTTGACCACCGACAAGATCATGTATGAGCGCTGGAGCTTCCTGATCTTTAATGATGGCAATAAACTATCCTCTTTCTTCAGTGGTTTTTACACCCTTTTTTCGCAAACAGGTAGCGGCCTTGTTTTCGAAACGCTTTTCGGTGTTATAGGGATATGCTCATTTATCAATGGCATGGCATATTGCGCCAGGAATTATTTTAGGAAAGAACAAACGCTCCAATTGCAGATAATCCTTTATAGTTGCCTGCTTTTATTGCTCACGCTGGTTTTGTTTCTCTGTAAAAGGATGCCATTAGGTACGCCAAGGCTCAATGCATTTACAACCCCTTCAATTGCCATTCTACTGATTTACTTTATCAACCGTATAAGTGAAAATTTCCGGCAGGGTTTGCCAAAAATTATTCTGCCTGCAATACTATACATTGGCGTTATAGGAAATGTTTTCAGCCATTATATCATTTTTTTTACCGGCAAGGAGTATAAAAAAATGATGATAATATTTACGTCCACAGAAAGCGCCGTACGGTTGGCGCAAGCCAATAGTTTGCCTATACTTATTGCATCTGGCATAGCCTACCCATACCAGCAAGCCGTAACCGATGCCGGCGCTCCGGACCCTGCTTGCTGGGTATTGAAAACATTTCCTGCCTACAGCGTCAAGGACCATTTGCCGGTATTAGCCGTAAAAGATACTGCCATGTTGCTGGAGTATTGGGAAAGGGTGCCCCGAAGCATTACCAAAGTATTGATTGGAGACGGGATTAGCTATCATGTTGCTTACAGGAATGAAACCCAATAATATTCCTGGCCACGCGTTTACAGGCTATGGATTCGCTGGGTGGAGATCATATTCATTCTTGCACATTTATTTGTAGTTTTGTTGTCATCGTCACTTGTTCTCAACTTCATTTTGTTTACACTGTTCGTTAATCTATGATGCCACAATACACTTACGACAGCAATGGCAACCCGATTGGGGTGTTTATTCCTATAAACGACTGGAATCAGCTTACCGAAAAATATTCGGATATTGAGGATGTGCCGGAATGGGAGCGAAATTTAATAGACCAAAGACTGGATTTTATTAAAAAGCATCCCGACCAGTTAATATCTATTGAAGATTTTATAGCCGAGCTGGATAAAAGCGATGAAGTATAAATACCAGATCACTCCAGCGGCAAGGGATGAATTCAGGATGGCGCGTGAGTGGTATCAGCAGCAACATGTAAAAGGGTTAAGTGATCGGTTTGCGCAAGCCGTAAAGGATTGCATTATCAAAATCCGTGAAAACCCACTTGCCTATGCCGTTCGGTACAAAAACGTGCGTATTGCGCATCCCGAAAAATTTCCCTACTCAATTCATTTTTACCCTGAGAATAATACCTTGATCATTACTTCTATAATATACCAGGGGAGAAATCCACTGATTGCAAGACGAAGAGTATAGTATCGGCAATTGTATTGTCTTTTAAACCTTTTTTATTTTTCATGCTCTAATAGTAAAAAACCATGAAAATACTAAAGAGAGCAGCCCTTTTTGTGCTGATAGTTGTGAGCTTCGCATCGTGCATTGTTGTTTATCCGCACCATCATTGGCACCATCACTGGCACCACCATTACCATTAAAACAGCTTTTAATAATGATTTTAAGACAATATCGGAATTTTGATCCGGTATTGTCTTTTTGTTTTTGGGTGCAATTAACAATTCGTTATAAAACGAATTCCTTTTGGGAAAATAATTCCTCACAAATATTTCATTTTCTCATTGCATGATATATCTTTATTGCCCCAAGAAACCTTTTTATGAGGAAAACAGCGTTACGTTTTCTCTTATTGTTTTTTATCTGCGCCCTTTTGGGGCAGGTGGGTTATTGCCAGAAAATGCTTGCCGCTAATGACCGCCAACCGCAATTTATTAATGGCATGTATATAGGCACGCATACCCAGAATATAGTTAACGAAAATATCCTGGAAATAAGGATCAAGCCCGCTGAAACTATACCAGCGCCTGCCGACCTGTCGATCGCGTTGCCCACCTCAACGGATGGCGTTAGCGACATAAACCTCAAAAAAACTGACCCGATTGGAATCAAGGATTCTGTTTCCATAGCAGTAACAGAGCCAGATGCCAATGAGACTAAGGATGCAGTACCACTGCTGGGTTCTACCCCCGCGAATATACAAGTCGTGGAAGTGAAGGATGTGATTACCACTCCCACAGAAAACACGGCAGGCGACCCGCTTGAAGAAAAAATAGATCCGCTCATCACAAAGTACGCCGAGATGGTGGGCCTGGATCCCACGGATATTAACAACTATCCGCTTTACCGTTTTATTGATGAGTGGTATGGCACCAGGTACAGGTATGGTGGCGCAGATAACTCGGGTATAGATTGCTCGGCATTCTCGCAGAAGCTCTATGACAAGGTTTATGGGGTTGATATCAAGCGCACAGCAAGGCAGCAGCACCGGAGTTGTGAGCGCAGCAAAAATCGCGATGATGCTGATGAGGGCGACCTTGTTTTCTTTCGCATACACCACATTCTTGTATCTCACGTTGGCGTTTACTTAGCCAATGGATACTTTGTACATGCCTCCCGGTCTCAGGGCGTTGTTATAAGCAACCTGAACACCCGTTACTGGCAAAAACGCTTTGCTGGTTGTGGCAAAGTGCAAAAGGAAGATCGGTCTGTATTAGAGTCAGATTCCCTCCAGTAGATTATTCTCCGTAGTTGTAGCCAGATTTGACAACTTTTGAAAAGTTGTCAAATCTAATCCTCGCTCCTCGCAAGATGATTCTTAAAATAGATTCCTTTCACTATATTTGGTGTTCACGATAAAAACTTATTTTTTCAACCTCAACAAAATATTATGTCAGATACAGCCACGAAACCATTTCCTTCAGACATTGAGATTTCAAGATCAGCAGTATTAAAGCCTATCGCAGAGATAGCAAAAAACCTGGGTATAGACCCCGATGATATTATCCCATACGGGAAGTACAAAGCCAAAGTGCCGCTGTCTTACATAAACGAAGAGAAAATAGCCGCAAGCAACCTGATATTGGTAACCGCCATTACGCCAAACAAGGCGGGCGTGGGCAAAACTGTTACGAGTGTTGCCCTTTCTCTGGGCCTTAACCACATCGGTAAGAAAGCCGCAGTGGCCCTGCGCGAACCAAGCCTGGGCCCATGTTTTGGGATGAAGGGTGGGGCAGCCGGCGGCGGCTACTCGCAGGTATTGCCTATGGAGGATATTAACCTGCATTTTACGGGGGACTTCCATGCTATCACTTGTGCGAACAACATGATAGCTGCGCTGCTTGACAACTATCAGTACCAGAACCGCAATACCGAAAAAGCGCTCGACCGCATAGTATGGCGTCGTGTGGCTGATGTAAACGACCGTTCGCTCCGCAACATTGTTACCGGGCTTGGTGGAAGTGCTAATGGCCTGCCTACAGAGGCGGGCTTTGATATAACCCCGGCATCCGAGATCATGGCGCTGTTCTGCCTCGCATCGGACCTCGATGACCTGCAGGCGAGGATTGAGCGCATAGTTTTGGGTTATACCCGCGATAAAAAACCATTTACGGTTAAAGACCTGGGCGTGGCAGAAGCCATTACCGTATTGCTGAAAGATGCTCTGTTGCCGAACCTTGTGCAGACAACCGAACAAACAACTGCATTTGTACATGGCGGCCCGTTTGCCAATATAGCCCACGGCTGCAATACCGTGCTGGCTACCAAAATGGCTATGAGTTGCAACGATTATGTGGTTACCGAATCGGGCTTCGGAAGCGATCTGGGTGCTGAAAAGTTCCTCGATATTAAGTGCCGCCTGTCTGGGTTAAGGCCAAAGGCGACCGTGATCGTTGTGACATCTGGTGCATTGAAACTGCATGGCGGTGTACCGGCAACGGACATCAACAAGCCGAACATGGAAGCGCTGATAGCAGGCATACCAAACCTGGAAAGGCATATACAGAACATGAAAGGCTTTGGCCAGAGTGTTATTGTGTCGTTCAACAAGTTTAAGCATGATACCGAGGAAGAGATCAACTTCCTTACCCATTTCTGTGAGCAGGAAGGCGTGGTGTTTGCTATAAATAATGGTTTTACAAAGGGCGGCGAAGGTGCTGCCGACCTTGCCCAGAAGGTAGTGAATGTGATAGAGAACATGCCTTCCAAGGACATACATTTCACCTACGACCTTGAAGACCACATTAAAACCAAGATCGAGAAAATAGCTAAAAAGATATACCGTGCCGGTGAAGTGGTGTACAATGGCAGCGCCTTTACAAAACTGAAACAGTTTGAAGCCAATGGGTGGGGCAACCTGCCGGTATGTATAGCCAAAACCCAGTATTCTTTCTCTGATGATGAAAAGAAGATATGTGCGCCCGAAGGCTTTACGATAAATATCCGCGACCTGGTGATCAATGCCGGGGCAGGCTTTATAGTGGCTGTAGCCGGTGAGATAATGCGTATGCCCGGCCTTCCGAAGGATCCGCAAGCACTGCATATTAAACTCGTTAATGGGCAAATTGAAGGTTTGAGCTAAAGGATATCCTTATCTTTTGCTGCCAAGCCATTTTTTGGCCTTTAGTTAGTGTCCTGCACCTCAAAGGTGCGGGACACTCTACGAATAGGATTGTCAGCGGACGGTTAAATTACGGTTAAACCGCTTGCAGGATGCTGTCAACCACCCCTAAATTGTATCTTCGCACTATTCCGAACTGTAACTGAAAATTAAAATAAGGTATGAAGAAGGTGATCGTGTGCGTGTGTACTTATCTTATTGTGGTGGCTGGCTCTTACAAATCTGTGCAGGCCGATGAAGGGACAACAGTGTTTAACGAAGTGAGGGTGGAAAAGCTTATCTCCCATATATACAACCAGATAGATTTCGGTAAATGTGACCGTTTGAATTACGAAGCCTTTAATAAAGCATACCGTGGCTACCTGAACCTGCGCGCTGCGGGGAAGATCAATGCCGATAAAGAGATACTGTCTGTTTGCGATTTTAGCCTGCCCTCTACCCAAAACAGGTTGTGGATAATAGACCTCAGCAAAAAGGAAGTGGTGTTCAATACTTTTGTTGCGCACGGGCAAGGCTCCGGCGAAGAGTATGCAGCAGCTTTTTCAAACAGCTTCAATTCCCATCAAAGCAGTTTGGGCTTTTATGTAACTGCCGATACCTATAGTGGTGAGCATGGCACCTCGCTTCATCTTGTGGGCATGGACGAAGGCTTTAACGATGCTGCCTACGACCGCGGTATCGTGGTGCATGGGGCAGATTATGTGTGCCAGAAATTCGTGAATGAGAACCAGAAATTGGGCAGGAGCTGGGGATGCCCGGCGGTGCCATCGCGGTTGTCGCTGCCTATAATAAATACAATAAAGGACGGCACTTGCCTGTTTATATACTACCCCGACAACAAGTACCTGAATACCGCTTACTGGCTGAATAAGAAAGTTGTAAACCTGCCACAAGACGCCTTGCTGGCCGATGCAACCGCAAGCGATATGGCCAAACCAAAAATGCGGGAGATACAATACATCACCAACGGGAAGATAGACAGCGTGAAGCTGATGCCAGTGGTACGGTAAGAAATCCTAAAACCTTCTTTGCCCTGCTTTTACGCTATCAGGATTAGCTGGCTTTTTGTAACGCAGGAAAGTAAGCACCTCGTTAAGCTGCTCCGGCGACATTTCCATAAAAACAGCATGGTTCTTGGGGTCGCGGCGCATGAACCTTGCCGAATAATTATCGAGCTGTATATTGGTGAAGTTGGGAACCTTGTCCTTGCCGGCGGTAAAGATGCCGTGACAGTCTGAACAGTTGGCTTTATATAGTTCTTTGCCTTTTTCTAATATAGTTAGCAGCTCTTTCCGCCTTGCTTCGGGATATTCCTGGGGTATATTGTACGTTACCTTGTAGCGGTGGGTAGCGCATTGCAGCAATAATATACAGGGCAGGATGGCTGCAAGCAGGTGTTTGTACTTCATTGTTTCCATGTTAATAATCCCCACCCACCTTTCTGCTGTTCAGCGCGGCGTCTGACGATGCAGGTAATTTTTCGGGCGGCTCCTCAAACAGGATATTCTCGTTTAAGGAATGAATAAATGAAATTAGCTCTTTTTTTTCTGATACGGTAAGTTTAAGGGAATCAGCCGATAGTGTTTGATTGGGTACCTCTAATTTTTTACCCGCGCCACCGCCTGCATCATAAAAATCCACCACCTCCTCCAGCGTACCAAAAACGCCATTGTGCATGTAGGGCTTGGTATATTCGGCATTGCGTATGCTACCTGTGCGGAATGCGCTCATGGTCTCCGTTGCGGGGTTTATCACATAGCGGCCCTTATCAGCGCTCAGTTTGCCAAAAGCATTGTCCTCAGGCACCCCGATCACTTCAAATTCCGAACTGATGTAAGGAGGGGGTACTCCATTAAACTGGGGCACATAATGGCACGTACCGCATTGCGCCTTGCCCATAAACAGGTTGAACCCCTTTATAGCATCCGGCTCCAGTGCCTTGCCCGTATTCATAGCATCGTCGAAAGGCGAGTAGAAGCTACTGAACCCACTGTAGTAATAAGTAATAGCGGAGACTAAGTGGTCTATAGTCACCTCTTTAGCTTCCGGGGTGAACTTTGCAAACTTCCTGAAAGCGTTGCGGTATTCCTTGCAGTTCAATATTTTCTCCAGTATTTCCTTTTCATTACCCCCCATTTCTTTTGGGTTAGTCATTACATCTTTTCCCTGGTTTTGGAGCGAGATGTGTTTGCCATCCAGCATAAGCAGGTGATTATATACTACGTCTATAAGCGTAGGCGTATTGCGTGGCAGGCGCTGGGAACGGTCGAACTGGAGGCTGGTGGAAAATGAGGTGTCCGTAAAATATTGTTTGGGTTTGTGGCAGGATACGCAGCTTCGCTGGTTGTTGCCAGATAGTATCGGGTCATAAAAAAGCTGCCTGCCCACGGCCCTTATTTCATCCAGCGTTTCCTTATCCGTAACCAGCGAATAGATGCCTTTCGCGTTTTGGGGTTTGTACAGCCCCTTGTCGAAAATGGAGGTGCAGGTGTTGCTTAATGTATAGTCGTTAAAGCTGGCGGACACAACACCGTATTGCCCTATCAGTTTTTGATTGAGCCCAAAGAGCGGGTTTACAAAGTCTTTTATAAACGTAAAGTGGTCGAACGTTGCCAGGTCGCCTGGCTGCCCGGCAACGAAGGCTAACGCCTTATCATAAAGGGCCAGGTATTCGTTGGTAAGCGGTGTAGCTGGGAAGCTTTGGTTGAACGTGTTGTATATGCTCTTTGTCGCAACCATCATGGATCTCAACTCGGGTATCACATTACTATTGCCGGGACACTCAAAGCCGGTGGTGTATATAGCCGCGAGGTTAAGCAGGTACAGCCTGTTGCATAGGAAAAAATGATCGGGGCTGTCTAACAGCTGCGTTATGGAGTCGGCACGAAAAGTATTCAATGCATCAACCGACAACCGGATAAGATGGGCCAGGGAGTCCTTATCCGGCGCCTTTGTATCAAGGTATAATTCTGCGAGGCTCAGGCCGGCCCCTTCTCTTTTATAGGGCTTTTCAAACTTCTCAAACACTTCATTTTCCCACTCCACCGGCAGCGGGCCATTTATCTTCTTATAGGCTACCGGCTCAAAATAGCGGAGCCAGAAGTCAACGTTCTTCAGTTTTAGACGGGCAAGTTCTATTTCGTTTTTAAGGGCGGCTACTTTTGATGGGGATGACAGGTCTGCATTTTTTATTGCGTCCGTTAAAATGCGTTGCTGCCTGCTAAGGCTATCCAAGCCGTTAAGGTACCTATGATAGTACACAGTGTGTTCATTTTTCGGCGAGAATGAACTGGCTGCAACGATAACAAACAATATGAGGCATAGCTTTTTCACTGTGTTCAAAACTACAGAAAAAATGTTGTGCCAGGATGTTATGTGATAGTAACCGGCATGGCAAGCCGCAACCATGCATGAGAAGCTGCTCGCACCTACTCCGAGGGGTAGTGACCCGATTGGATTCTTGTGATTGTCATTTGGAGGCAACAATTTGTCAACGCGCATTCTTGTCATACAGAAATAATAGGCTATTTATAAGCAATCTGCTATATTTGTAATTCAGGGTAAATTATTACATTCAGTAAAATTATTTAGATGAGAAAATTGCTATTAGCCTGTAGTGGGCGGGTATCCTTTATGTATTGTAGCAAAGAGGTGAATTTGTCGTCAAATCCGTTGGTATCATTTCTGTGCTCGGCATTATTCTTGTTTTGTACAGGCACTGCGAGCGGACAGGGAACCTGGACGCCCATCACTGCGCCTGCACCCCATTACAATGCTGGGGTAATGTTGCTACTTACTGATGGCACTGTACTCTGTAAGACATCGCAGGGCGGAGACAGTGTGGGCAATACATGGGACAGGCTTACGCCAGACAGTCATGGGAGTTATGTAAACGGCACCTGGACTACCATTGATTCCATGCATGATGAACGGTTATACTTTTCTACACAGGTGCTTAATGATGGCCGTGTGTATGTGGCTGGTGGCGAGTATGGCGGCGGCGGCGATAAAGCAGAAGTGTATAACCCGCTTACCGATACCTGGACGCCCTGCCCACAGCTTGTGTACCAGCTTTCAACTAAAATTTCTGATGCGAACTCCGAGTTGCTTGCCAATGGCAAGGTGTTGCAGGCAGTTGTGGACACGGCCGGCACACGGCTCAATTATATCTGGGATCCGGCAACGAACACTTATACCCAAACGGGCTCGTGCCTGCGGGTGGACAATGAGGCTATGTGGGTGAAGCTACCGGATAACAGTATAGTATTTGTTGACAATTACGGTACTACGTCGGAGCGTTATATCCCTGCTACGGGTACCTGGGTGAATGATGGAGCGGTGCCCGTTCAGCTATATGATATTTATGGAGAAGAGGCGGGGGCCGCCTTTATGCTGCCAAATGGTAAAGCATTTTTTATTGGCTCGAAGCCTAACACCGCCTATTATACCCCTTCAGGCACGGTAAGTGCAGGCACATGGGCTACCGGCCCTACGATTCCCGGCTCACAGGGCGCACCCGATGCAGCTGCTGCAATGATGCCCAACGGTAAGATATTAATGGCAGTAGCTCCTACGCCTACGTCATCTTCGTCCATATTTGTAACGCCGTCTAATTTTTACGAGTTTGATTATACTACCAATACCTTTACATTGGAAGGTGCGCCATATGGCGGAACTACATTAACCGGCATTCCGTCTTATTATACCAATATGCTCTCGCTTCCTGATGGCTCCATACTGTACGCCACACAGGGTGACGATGAGTATGTGGAATATGTATCTCCCGGGACGGCATTAGCTGCGGGAAAACCAACGGTAACCAATGTACTGCGGACGAACTGCGATACGTTTTTCGCAATAGGTACACTCTTTACCGGCATTACGGAAGGGGCGGGCTATGGCGATGACTGGCAGATGTCCACAAACTACCCTATTGTACGACTTACCTCGGGAACTAATGTTTACTATGCCCGCAGCTATGGCTGGAACCACATAGGTTCCGTACAAACAGGGGCAGCGATAGACACTACCAGCTTTGTGCTTCCGGCGGGTCTGCCTTCCGGCGTCTATTCGCTGCAAGTGATTGCCAATGGCAACGCATCCGCTAATTATACCTTTATTAATAGCTTAGGCATAGTGCCACCCACTGGGCCGATATGCCAGCTTGCTTCTGTTACCGTGACGGATTCCGCTACCAATGGTATATGGAGCAGCAGTAACAGCGCTATTGCATCTATTGGTTCTGCAACCGGTACCATTGCTGGGATAGGTGCAGGTGTGGCTACAATATCCTATTCCATAGGCGCTTGTTATTCTGTTGCCCAGGTAACGGTGACCACCGCGCCAGCGGCCATCACTCCAGCGGCGACTGCATCGGTATGCAAGGGCAGCACCGTTTTACTTGGCGATCCCACACCTTCCGGCACGTGGGCGAGTGCGGCATCGGGTACGGCTTCTGTTGTGGGCGGCACGGTTACGGGCGTAAACGCCGGGACGGTTAATATTTCTTATTCGATAGGTACTTGTTATTCAATTGCCTCGGTTACTGTGAACCCGCAACCGGCGGCCACTATTACACCCGGCGGAGCTACCACCTTTTGCAGCGGCAGCAGCGTAGCGCTGAACGCCAATGCAGGCGCGGGGCTAACTTACCAATGGGAAAATGCATCTGGTATTATCAGCGGCTCTACCGCATCTTCTTTTACAGCTTCAACGTCTAATACCTACAGCGTAGTAGTAACCAATTCATTTAGTTGCAGCAATACGTCTGCGGCCACTGGCGTGACGGTGAACCCTGCGCCCACTGCAACGATAACACCAGCAGGGAGCACTACCTTCTGTAGTGGAGGCAATGTACTGCTCAACGCCAATATTGGCGCGGGGCTTACCTACCAATGGCAGAATGCTGCTGGCAATATTACCGGGTCAACTTCATCCTCGTTCACCGCTACCACTACGGATAATTACAAGGTGGTTGTGACCAATTCAGTGGGTGGGTGCAGCGCCACATCTGTGGCTACGCCCGTTACGGCCAACACGGCACCAACCGCCACTATTACTCCTGTTGGTTCTACCAGTTTTTGTTCGGGTTCCAGCGTTGTTTTGAACGCCAATACGGGTGCCGGGTTTACCTATCAATGGCAGAACCTGGCGGGCAATATTGTGGGCGCAACAACATCCTCATTTACAGCATCGGCAGCAAATAGTTATAAGGTTATTGTGAGCAATTCTTTTAGCTGCACAGCCACGTCCGCCGCTACACCCGTTGTGGTAAACGCGGTTCCGGTAGCTACCGTAACGCCCGTGGGTGCAACCACTTTCTGCTCCGGTGGCAACGTATTACTGAATGCAAATACCGGTGCCGGACTTACGTACCAATGGCAGAATAGCTTGGGCAATATTGGCGGTGCCACTTCATCCTCCTTTACTGCATCATTGGCAGATAACTACAAGGTAATTGTAGGCAATGCCTTTAGTTGCAGCGCCACATCGTCTCCGGTTGGGGTGGTTGTAAACGCTAACCCAACCGCTGCAATTACACCAACTGGCGCTACTACCTTTTGTGCCGGCGGCAGCGTAACTCTTAACGCAACTGCCGGCGCGGGATTGACCTATCAATGGCAGAATGCAGCAGGCGCCATCACCGGCGCTACCAACTCTTCATATATCGCCTCCACG
>JABDBX010000015.1 GCA_013288445.1 Bacteroidota bacterium | reverse complement strand
CTTATAAGGTCACGTTCAGAAGCACTATAATACAGATGAATTGAGTTAGCCCCCTGTCCGTAATAATGATTGGCCGATGTGCCGATTATTCCTGCAATTCCCGAAAAACATTTATCAATTGCGTGGTTGTCCGTAGTGAATTTCCAAACGCTCTGACAATTCACTGCAAGTTTGCGGTCTATTAAGGATATGAATGCACATGCGCCAGATGCAGCAACGGAAAGACATCCGACAACTGTCTGCGCGTCATCGAGATATTGGACATGTTTACAAATCTCGTCTTTTATTTTTTCAGAAGGAGTAAGCGATACTGAAAAATGAAGGGCTGGAATATCTTTGAGAATGTCTATAGCTTTGTCACTTTCTCGGAGCCATACAGTTTGGGACATCTTCATGTCGGGTGAATTTAAAGGATCTGCATGCAGTGCGATGAAATATTCTTTGTTATTGATGGTCACCTGCGTGATTACGGGGTCGGAAGCACTTTCGGTAGAACCAGGGGTTACTTTGCTATCGTCTTTTTTAGTGTGACTGACATGCTTTTGTGCATGGGCCTGTGTAGATAAAAGCAGTATAAAAGTAACCTGAAATAGTAGTTTCATAAACGATATTTTAGCAAGACTGCGTAAATGTATAAATAATAATACTACTGCCCGTTGTTGTGTCAAATCATTATCATTAAAAGATTTTGTTTTATGCTCGACCAAGTTGTCCCAATATGCCGAAGCTTCCGCTTCTGAAAAATTAAGCTACCGCCATGAAAGCCTCACGCTTTCACATAATGGAGCGCAACACATCCCGATTTAAACGTCTCTGACCCCACAAGTTTTAATTGTAACCGCTCCTGTAACCTGGAATCTTCAAACAAACGCCTCCCTTCGCCAGCAACTATTGGGTGAACCACAAAACGGTATTCATCGATCAGGCCAAGCTCCATAAGTTGTGACGGTATATTTACACCACCTGCTAAAATATTTTTGCCTTGCTCTTGTTTCAATTTTAGTATTTCGTTCTGTAGGTCAGTACGAACAATAGTCGTATTTTTTCCTTCTGCCTTGTCCAACGATTTTGAGAAGACAACAATTTTGCTGATGGCATCGAATGCCTGGGCAAATTCGTTGTCTGCATTTGTCTGTCCTGAATTGTGCGTTGCTATATCTGGCCAATAGGGAACCATCAGTTCATACGTTTTGCGCCCGTACACGAATGTGTCAGCATCTCGCGTGAGGCTAGTAAAATAGTCAAGCACTTCTGCATCCGGGTTAAATTTGGTATGGTCGCAGTAGCCATCCAGAGTCATGTTGATGGCGTAGATTAACTTTCTCATAGGCTTGGTTTTAGTAAAAATCAAATCTCAGTAAAACGAACTTTCGGCCGAACAGGTTACCCGTTTCCTGGATCTTGCTTTTTTTAATCGACGTTAATTAATTGTGATAGCCTGCCAAATCTCCCGTTCCTTTACGAACGCAAACTGTTTAGCGCCTAAAGTTTGAATAGTGTATTTGTATGGATAGATTTTTAGCCAGGCGCCCACACTACTATTGTTATAAGTGTATGAATTAGACAGGTTTGCCAGGTCAGAGGAACTTATGTGAACCGTTCCTGCGCTGGCGCTCACAAAAACACTAAAAACATGGGCAATGCTATCGGTGATTATTATGTTCACAGAGTCCGCCCCGGTCACCGTGGTTGAATCAAACGTAAGTGTCAGGCCGTCTGCTTTCGTAATACGAAAAGGCAACTTTCCGGTGTACTCCGGAAAAGAGCCAGCGTAATCATATGAAATAGCGGGAATTTCACTGGCACCTGTCACATTCCAGTGTGCAGCGGAATCCACATTAAACGGGAAATAGGGATGTATAAAATATGCAGAATCGCCACTTTGAATGGAATAATATAACGCAGCGCCGGCAATCGGGTTGTTGGTTGCCAGGGAGACATTATTTAGTGAGACTGTGCCGGCATCTGCGCCTATTTGCCCCTGCTCATTGTTTAAGAAAATTGCATATCCGCCAACGCTACCCCGCGAAACGATCGTGTCAGTCCCATCTACATAAATGAAGTTTCGCTTTATGGCTATCATCGAGCCTCTAACAGTTGGGGGGAACCCCATTATATTAACCCCATCACTAAGAACGGGAACTTGGTTTTGAAAATAAAAATCAGTGGCTTTTTCTTTCTTGCACGACGAAACGCTCCCAAATAAAATGAACAATAAAAAGAATACGGGGATTCTCATCGCAACTAATGTTTATTCAAAAATACCAAATGATAGATTAAATACCTAGCTTCCACCCGATTTTTATAACGCTGCAATCCATAATGAAGGGGGTCGGCAACGGTCGTTTTTTCGCTTTTTCAATTTGTATACTCCCTTGCCAAATACGGCGGGCAAGACCCGCATCCTGAACAAGATTTGCCTAAAGTCAAATCATTTTTAAAATTATCTCGCATATATTTGTGTTGTTAGTTGTCACTTCTTAAAACAAACCATAAATGAAAAAATCTACGATCGTCATAATTTGCTGCTCTTTGTCGGCAATAGTGTTTAATTCGTGCTCAAAAAAAGGAAGTTCTACACCCGATAGTACCAATTTCATAGGCAGGTGGGTAGGAACGGGTGCGCTAACGGAGAATGGCGTTGCCATAGGACCAGTAACCGATACATTAGTGTTTATTGCCGGTAGCGATGGCAATCATGTGATCGTGCAGGACACCGGTTCTTGTAAGGGGGGTACCGTGGTAAACTTTGTTTTAAACGGAAATGCAATAAGCCTGCCCACTACCGTCGTTACAGATGGTTGCGGGAATAAATCCACAGATAACGCTAATGGCAATTTAAGCGGAGGTACGTTATCATTGACTATTCAGGAACTAATCACAACAACTATTCCAAACGGTAGCTCAACAGGGACCGATACGGTAGAAACAATAAATGCATCTATTGTTATGGCGCTTACTAAAAAATAGGTTGACTTGCGCCTTATATATACTTGTGTAAGCACTCATTGGGACTCGGGAAGAAATCAGGCTAACCCAGTACCGGTATCCGAACACGGAATCTGCACCGTGCGTATTCCCAATGGGAAACCGTACCTTTAGAGAATAAAGGCAACACCTCATATGCTCAGTAGATACATAATTAGCGTCATTTGCGTTTGGGCGATCATCCTCATTATTGTAAGGTTTTATGGCAGCAGCGAGCGCTTTAAGACTATGTCTATATTTTGCGCTGGTTTTTTGATAGGAATGCTTGCTATGTGGATTGCCGTTCATGTGTATAAGAAGTAATAGCCACATTCCCGATTCGGAAAAATAATATACCCTGTTTTGCTTTGGTAAAACCACGCTCAATCAGGGTATTTGATGAATTTAGCTTACTTTCATGGGAGAAATCTAATCATTGAATTGGCGTTATTACTATGATACGGATAAGCTGTCTTGTTGCTTTGGTTTTACTAGGACTAACGCCGGTAAATGCACAGATCAACACATACCAATCCGACCAGATCGCAGATATGGTGGGCTGCAATACCCACTTTTTCTGGACAGGGGTATATAGCGACAGTTTCGCACACTTAAAAGCCGGTTGCAGGAATTGGGAGTGCGCCATATCCGTGACACAAATATGGGGTCAGACACGGCTTTCAACGATCGTATAAATCAGCTTGCAGGCATAGGAATAAGATCAGATATTATTTGTGAGCCCTGGTGGACCTGGCCGGAAAATCTTGGCTATTTTAAAGCGATCAAATATCTGCCGAATGCCCCGGTTGAATTTATTGAATACCCGAATGAACTCTTTGACTATCCAGGCGTAACGGCCTCCCAATGCATAACGGACTACACCAATTTTTACAATACTTACAAAGGTGATACTGCAACCGCCAACATACCATTGTTCGGCCCTTCCTTTTCCGATAATGTCTCCGGACCGGGGAAATTCATAGATTCTGGTGGATATGACATGACCGATAAAATGGATTACGGGAACCTCCATTGTCATCCTGGTGGAACCTACGTGGAAGGGCCGCAGGGAGGCGGCAACGGAATTTCACTCGACGCCGACATCAATGAATATCATTTAATAAACCAACGCAATAAGCCCCTCGTAGCAACGGAAACCGGGTATCAACTGCCCAGCAACTGGCAATGGGGCGTAACAGAAAGTGTGACCGCAAAATATGAACCAAGGGTATTTATGTGGTACCTTAAGAAGGGTTTAAAATACACGTACCGGTACGAATTAATTAATGACAATAACAGCCATGCCGGGGCGGTAGATTACTACGGCATATTAGACAGCGCCTGTGGCAGGAGGCCATCATTTTATGCAATAAAAAATACAATAAGGTTGTTTAATGACCCCGGGCCAGCATTCATTCCCGGCGTACTCAATTATTCGTTATCTGGCGATACCGCCGGAGTTAATCTACAATCAATGGTTTTTCAAAAACGAAACGGCAATTTTCTGCTTGTGCTATGGCAGGCTATTTCAAGCGGCACATGTAATGCCAGTCCTGAAGATTTCAACAATCCTCCGGTTGCAGTGAAAGTTACTGTTCCAGGTATGGCAGGTGGCACGGCGTTGGGTTATTCCCCAAGTTTCGATTCAAATGCTGTGGCCAGTTTCCCAGGCGTGGACACCATAACGATAAATGTTTCAGACTACATCTATGTCGTTGAAATTACACCAGCCAAAACTAATGGTATCTTAATTGATGTTTACCCCAATCCATGCTCCCGTTTTATAACCATCTCCGCACAAGTTAACATTACCAGCCTCGCTATCACCAACATACTGGGGCAAACATTGTATAGCAACAAGTATAATTCGCCATTAGTGCAGGTAGATGTGGCCGACCTGCCGCCAGGCATGTACTTCGTAAAGGTCAATGGCTTAGAAAAAGAGAAATTTGTGAAGGAATAGGATAATGAATGACCCACTGGCATCCTTCCCGACTCTCCAACCTTGCAATTTTAATATTTAATGTTAAATTTACAAGGATGATACTGCCGCACTTACCGTCACACAGCTAAATAATTTGATTAAAGTCAATTTATTCTAAAATTATCTCACCTACATTTGCATGGTTCGCAGTCACTTCTTAAAACAAAATATAAAATGAAAAAATCAACGATCGCAATACTTTGCTGTTCTTTGTCGGCAATAGCATTAAATTCCTGTTCAAAAAAAGGCAGTTCTTCACCCGATAGCTCCAATTTTATAGGTAGATGGACTGGAACTGGAACATTAGCTATAAATGGTGTCGCTCAGGGATCAAATACAGATACTATAGTGTTTATTGCCGGTATTGATGGGAATCATGTGATCGCGCAGGACACCGGCTCATGTAAAGGCGGCACAGTAATATCGTTTGTTTTGAACGGTAGTGCAATAAGTCTTCCCACCACAGCCGTTACTGATGGTTGCGGGAATAAATCCACGATTAGCGCTACCGGCAATTTAAGCGGAGGTACGTTGGCGCTGAATATTCAAGAAGTAGTCACAGCAACTATTCCAAACGGTAGTTCAACAGGGACCGATACGGTAGAAACAATAAATGCATCAAATATTTTGGCGCTTACTAAAAAATAGTCCTGATTGTTGAGTTCAATGTCCTGAAAAACAGACAAAGGAGTAAGCAATCACATTCTGTTTCCCCTCTGCCATCTGACCCTGATTTGTTTCAATGTTTCTTTAGTTTGGGGCATGGAATAATAACACCGTTTAGATATTAAAATTTTCTATGTTACGCGCAAGCCCAAAGGGCTTTAATGTTAATAGCCTTGGGTGAAACCCAAGGTTGGAAGGTATTTAAGGTTGCAACCCTGAAAGGGTTGAACGTTGGGAGTGCCTGACTTTGGTGTCTAAACAGTATAATAAAACAAAACCCGCTGACAGCATAGCTTTCAGCGGGTTTTAAATTTTTATGGGAGAATTGCAAAGAGCGCTATCTTATCAATGTCACACTGCCCTTATAGGTGGTGTTCTCCCCTACTCCTCCTGGCTGCGTTACGGTGATCTGGTAGTAATAATCGCCCATATCCTGCTGCACGCCATGGTAGGTGCCATCCCATCCGTGTTCAACACTGTTCGAATAGAATATCTCCTGTCCCCACCGGTTGTAAACGCGGAAGTCAACAAGATGCTGGAACTTCGGGCCTATGGGGCGGAACACATCATTGCGCCCATCATTGTTAGGAGAGAATGCGCTGGGTATGCGTCCGTCCACGCTGCTGTCAACTGTTATAGTAATGAAAGCCGAATCAACACATCCGTATTGGCTCATACCATAAACGGTGTAAGTGGTGGTGATGAATGGCGTAGCAACAGGATCATTAATACTTGCATTGCTAAGGGTTCCGTTGTCCGGCGTCCACCAATACTGGAACGCGTTATCGGCGTTCAGTTGGATACTCTTGCCATAAAGAATGGTTTGGCTCGCAGTAACATTGGTCAAAGGTGGTGGCGCTACAATGTTTATAGTAGCAGTGGTTGGCAGGCTAAAACAATTAAAAAGGTTATAAATAACGGTATATACGCCAATGTTCGCATTAGTAACAGCAAGTACAAAAGGGTTCTGAACACTCGAAGTAAATCCGTTAGGCCCCGTCCACGAATAAGTACCACCTGGTAATGGATCCGAACCGGATAAAAATAATGTCTGGTTTTCACAGAGTGGTTCACTGCTTGTTATTGCAGGTGGCGGAGGGTTCGGCGGATCAAACAATTGTATCGGCCCCACCGGTACGGATATACAACCCGTAACCGCGTCTGTCACGTAAATATCTGTATAGGTTCCAGTATCCAAAAGCCCTGAAGTTGGCACATTAATACGCACCTGGTTGGCTACAGTTGACGTTATCGTCAACTGGGCCTCTGGAGTACCGTTATAATCATAATTCACGAGATACTGCCTGCCCGCAGGTAATCCATTCAATGTTATAGTACCATCAGACCCGCCACAGGTTGTTGGGTTTGTAGAGTCGAAACTCGTTATATCCGGCAATGGGTTCACGGTAACAACAGCATACACTAAACACCTCCCGGCGAAACCATAGGTAATAGGCGAAGTACCCGGAGATATGCCCGATACTAAACCCGAGGCCGGATCAATTGTAGCCACTGTAACATCGCCACTCGTCCATAGTCCACCAGTAACCGCATCTGTCAGCGTTGTCGTGTTGCCCACACATACCGAAAATGTTCCGCCAATAGGTGCCGGGAATGGATAAACCGTGACCGGGGAAGAAGCAAGACAGCCAGAAGGTAAAGTATAGGAAATACTGGCAACACCGCCAGACAATCCGGTCAGCACACCAGTACTCGAAATTGTTGCGACCCCTGGGCTACCACTGCTCCAGGTGCCACCCGGCGTTGAATCAGACAGGTTAATTGTTTGGGTAGCGCACAAACTGGTAGGGCCGTCAATAGGGTTGGTGCCGGCTTTCACAGTAACGGTAACAAAAGAATAGTAACCGGCGCTCCCCGTGTACGAAATATTGGCAACACCTGTAGATACTCCCGTAACAATAATTGAGGTGCCCGTTGTCGCGCTCACTGATGCAATAGTAGGGTCTGACGAACTCCATGTGCCGCCCGGCGTAGTTTCTGTAAAAGTTGACGTAGCCCCGGTGCATAACAGAACACCGGTGGTACTGGCAATATTAGGATATAAAACAAGCGTCACGCCGCCATTGCCCGTAGCCGTGGCCGTGCCATTCACAAGAGATGTAGTTACAGCAGTCGGATTAACATAATTAGAACCTCCTCCTCCGCCAGCAGTAACAGTATTAACTCCTGCAGCAACAGTATTACCTGCGCCGCCACCGCCACCACCGCCATAACCTGCGCCGCCGCCGCCGCCAGACTGGCTGCCGGTAAGCCCCTCACCGCCATTGCCACCATTACCAGGGTCCGTGGCCTCTGCTGGCATACCATTATAAGCGATCCCAACTCCGCCCAAAGCGCCAAAAGTACCGGGAGTACCGCCTACGCCGCCAAAATTCGGGGAAAAACTACCACCTGTAACGCCGGGATTACCGCCTGCGCCGCCGAAAACAGTAGTTGATAATGCACCACCACCTCCGCCACCGCCTGCTACTAATAATACCGTAGATCCTGTTGTATTCAAAACGGCAGATGAACCGCCGCCGCCGCCGCCACTAACATCAGTGCCAACAATACCCGATGGCCCGGCAAAATTGCCTGCATTGCCGCCATTGCCATAGCCCGTACCGCCTGCTGCGCCTGTTGTTCCGGTAAAAATAGGAACACCTGTAGCGCCCGCAGTTCCTACATAATAGGTAAGTGAAGTCACTATTGTTGGTGTCCTTACATTCAACGTGCAAACTATAGATCCGCCCTTGCCACCAACACCGCCATCGGGGAAGCCCGTGCCTGTACTGCTGCTGGCGCCGCCACTGCCACCGCTCATAGTCACAATAACGCCGGAAACGCCGCATACGCCTGCTACATTAGGAACGGGAAAAGCTGTTTGCGCAAACGCACCCTCATGCCATCCCAACAAGCCTATGAAAAGCATTATTAGTATTGAAGAATAAAATCGGTTCATAAGGAATATATTATGTTTATGGTCAGTTTATCGTTCGATGAACCAAAATTAAAATAAGTACACGATAATAGACAACAATTTCTATAATAAAGTTGGCTAATTCTGTAAATGTCTCGTTAAATACCTATCACTACTTCCGTTTTTCAGCAATTCCGGATACTTGAGGCAATTAACTAATGGTTATCTTTTGGGCGAAGACCATGGGCGACATAAAGATATACAAATTAAATCATAAATAAAATCGTCAGTTATCCCCATACATTTTGCAAGCCTATATCTTAAAAATGACCCACGTACCACGGAAATTTAATAGTGATCTATTCATATGCTTCCGTACATTTATCCATATGTACCCGCATAAATTATCACTGGCGCTTCTGCTATTGTTTTCCCTCCCTGCGACCTTTGCCCGGCAGGTAGAGAAAAAATTAGTTTTTACCATGCCCGGTATCCCTGACGACAAATTGACTTCGGTAATAATTAGCTTTGATGCCTACGGCAACTATTGCTATTACACCCATAATGGAGAGGAGGTCTCCGGGCTGGTACTGACAAATACACACTCATACGGACCTTTTAAGAAAAATGATTCCCACAAGGGGCCTGTAATTTTTTATAACGAAAAAGACAAGGATCAATACATTATTGGCAAGCATAGCGGCAGAATGTGCGGCCCTATTGACGGCGAAATAGACGTAACCAGCTACCCTTTCCAGGTAAGGGAGGACAACTTCAATTTTATTGTATCGCGGGGCGATAGTTTCGGATACTATATCAACGGCAGCCTCATCGCCACGACCAACGGCTTCCCTTGCACCAATAACTGGTGTGTGTACAGCGATAAAGGCCATGCGCTGTACACGATCAAAAGCGGCCGGCTAAACTATCTATATCTTGATGAAAAGCCCATAGACAGCGCTGCCGATGATTATGCCTGGCTGGAAGTAGATGATGCCGGTAATTATCGTTACGCGCTGGGCAGGCAAGTGTCCTACATAAGTGGTTGCGGGACCCTGGAAAAATTTACTCCCTACCCCCGCTCCAGGCAAAAAACATTTGCTCCCATGACCATTCAAAGCAGGGAATATACAGGCGTGAACTATGATTCCATATACGTTTACCAAAATGGCGCAGGAGGTACGTTTCTCAGCTCGGTAAACAGGACACAGTGGAATAAAGCAAGGCGCACGGTTATTACATCGCAGGGCAACCCAAAGAACAATTTGGGTTATGATCCCTTTACCGGGTGGCGCGACGCTGTAAAGGACACCTCTGTTCGGATCTATGTAAACGACAAGCCGGTAAATCTTCGTTATACAGCTATTTTCCTTCCCTGCATAGATTCCCTGGGCAACTATGCATTGTTTGGCCAGCGCGGTTATTACATGTACCGCAACATAAATGGGGTGGAGCAAGAGCAACCCTTGTCAGAGCATGGGGTGCGTGCAAAGCCCATCTCTATTGATGCGCTTGGCAATACCATTTGCTATTACCAGACCGATGACTCGGTATATGTGTATGAAAATGACAGTATGTTCGGCAAGTGTGCGCTGGCCCAATTCAAATTAGTGCGGCAGGACGAGATAATACCAATTTACCGCGAGGAGGGTGATATGCGCGATCACGAGCCATCCCTGCTTTCCGGCTTCTGCTTAGATAGTATCTGCTATTTAGTGTACAGGAATACCATTTCCCCCCCGATGCGTGCATTCGAGAATTACCATAGCGGTGAAGCCCGTATTGCAGGCGACATTATCTACAGCGACATTACCAAAGATGGCTTCTGTGTGCTGCAAAAGACGGGCAACCGTAAGTATAGCCTCTTAGTGAACAACCGGCTTATACCCTTTCCGCCGGACGCAGACTTTGATACACAAATGTGGTTTACGCTTACCCAAAGTTTTTCCTTCACAGGCAATGAATTCGTGTTTTACTCCAAAGAAGGATCTGCCATCTATCAATATAAAATGAAATTATGAAACTGCGCTTATTCTTGCTGCTGTTGCTTTTGGGCGGTGTCCGCGCCCACGGACAGAAAACACCCGACGACTACATGGAGGAAGCCCGTATGCATCAATACATGCAGCATAAGCCCAACGTTGACCACCTGGAGCAGCACGACTCAATAGCCCTTGCAGACTATAGGTACATTGTGGAGCAGCACCCAAAAAGCACCTTATGCCTGGCCGCGTATTATGACATTGCACGGATATATGAAAGGCAGGGCCGGGAGGCGGATGCCATTGCCACATACCACAAAGTAATTGCATTGGCAATGGATACAAAACCGAAAAAGGAAAAATATAATTTTAACAACGAAGGGAATGAGGCGGCCCGCAGCCTGTGCGACTATCATGAAAAAAGAGGCAATTACGATTCTGCATTGTATTACCTGGGCATTTATGATACTGTGCTGCGCATGTTTTATGGCTGCGGTAATGCCGCCGCTGCAGACCAACACGTCACTATAATACGGTATGCTGATATTTACCTCAGGGCGCATCGTGTGCGCGACGCCGAAATAGTGTTGCTGCAGGATATGCAGCCCGACCTGCTGAGTTCCAACGAGGAAATTGCCAAGAAACTCCGCGAACTGTTTACGAAATACGAGAAGGCCCAAAACCTGAGATCGGAAATGGAAAAAGCGGTGAATAGTTATTTCTCGGATACCGACATCCACACAGAAGATGACCGCACTGACACCTTTATTTCCTTTGGCATAAACTTCCTCGGAGCAAAGATCAGGGGCATCTGTAGCAACGAAAGTTTATGTCGTCTGGCATCCGGAAATGCGCCACCGGCCCTTTGGCCGCCCGGTAGAGAACAGATAGTTGCCTACCTGAGAAAATCTGATGTTTACAAGCTGGTACAAAAGTTATGATCCGGCCTCAGCTACTGCAAAAGCCCCCTTGCTAATCGTCATCCCCGTCCTTATGTACGGCCACAAATGCAGCCCTTCTTGGGGCAGGAAATGCAGCTATGCCCTTGATGCTTTTCCAGAGTACCTCGTTTAGTTCCAGGTCGGGTACCTTATCGGCGCGGGAAAGGTCAAAGAGCTCGCTTTGTTTCGAGAGGTGATTATCTGCAAGGTTCATTTCGTCCAGGTCCACCAGCGCCGGCAGGTTTTTATAGGTGCTGTTGTCCGCATTTGGCGTAAAGCACTTATACATCGGCGTCGCAGCGGCATCATACTGGCTCATAGGCGGCACGCCAAGCGCCAGTTCTATGGTCCGCAACATGCCCGAGGTGGAATACATGCTATGGTCCACGAATCTTCGCTTTACATAAGGCCCTGCCAAGTACGCAGTGCTTCGGTGTGCATCCACATGGTCTGGGCCATTCTGGGCGTCGTCTTCCAGTATGAAAACAGCGCTGCTTTTCCACACCGGGCTCTCAGACAAATGTTCCAGGAACTGTCCTACAGCCTGGTCGTTATCGGCCACATATGCATATGGCGACCGCGATTTCTTGCCAAGGCCCGCCGTATGGTCCGATGGGAAATAAAGAATGTTCAATTGGGGTACAGCATTGATGGCGGATAGCGAATCGAAATCCTTCTCCCATATTTTTTCCCTTGCACCGTCTTTTATCTTCAGGTTCCACCCAGGGTAGGCAGTGCATACTTCTTTTCCCAGGCCGGGTACCGGCACACTCCCATCATCTTCAATAAATTCGCCATAGTCACGCAGTGTTATGCCCGCCCTGAGTGCATAATCCCACAAAAATCCGTTTTTGGGCCGCGCTATTTTTTTGTTGCCGTTGTAGTCATAAGTGCCGCCGCGGCCACCGTAGTTTGTGGGCCAGGTTTTCTCTACGTAGTCATTGGCATAGGCAGCGGTACTCCAGTTATGCCCGTCTGCGCTCACCTCTGCGTCCACATAAAAATTGTCCAGCAATACAAATTGCTCCACTATTGCGTGTTGGTTGGGCGTGATTTTTTTTCCGAACAGCACAAGGCTGGTGTCGCCATTGCCACCCGGCTCATCGCCAAGCACCTGGTCGTAGGTCCGGTTCTCCTTTATGATGTAGAAGACATGTTTTACAGGTGATGGCGCACCCACTTTCATGGGTATTGGATTTCCCGGTTCCCCTTTCGCCAGCAGTTCCACATCTTTGGAGTAGGGCGTATTGCTATACACCTGCCGGGAGTATGCAGTTAGTTTCTTTGCGTCCGGCTGCGGAATAATGCTCATGGTCCCCTTCATCAGGCTGCCTATATACTGGTCGCTTCTTTTGTTAGCTTTCTTATAGTCGGCCTGGGCTCCTTTGTGCACCGGTTGCGGCCCCTTGGGGTTTGGCAGAGATCTGCTTCCTTTACCATTCAATACCAGCAACGAACGTCCCATTGCCCGCACACACGTGGGGTACCAGCCTGTAGGTATGAATCCTTTTGAAACGCTATGGCCGGGTGCGCTTACATCAAAAACAGCGAGGTAATTATTATCGGCATTGGCTATGTACAGGGTTTTATCATCATTGCCCAGCGTTACGCTGTTAGTGGTCGATCCGCTGGGCGCTGCGGGATAAAGCGCGGTATTAAGCGTTTCTACTACCTTTTTAGCATTGGCGTCAATTACCGAAACCGTATTATCCACGGAATTGGCCACAAATAAATATTTACTGTTTTTTGTCAGGCATATATCGTTTGGGTTATTGCCAACGGTAATGGAATCTGTAATTGCCTCTGTGCGGGTATCGAATATCACAAGTTTGCCGCCGCCCCATAGCGATATATACAGCGTATTGCGGTCAGGCGATAAAACACAGGTATAGGCTTCCGCGCCTAGTTGCACCTGTTTTGTTATTTTATTTGATCCGAGGTCGGCGATGTAGAGTGTGTTGTTTTCCTTCGTTACCACATACATTTTTTCTGCACGGCTGTCTATATCAAAGCCGGTAGGCGATATCTTTTCCGGCCATTTTTTTCCAAGCACTATGCTGTCTTTTTGCACAAGTTTGTTGTTCGTCACAGCATATTGCAAAATGAAGTTATCATTACCCCCGGATGCATACAGGTATTTGCTGTCATCGCTGAACTTCAATCCCAACCAGCTTTTTGCTATGGCAGCGGTGTAAATGAGTTTGCATGTTTTGGCGTCAATAAGCTGTATTTCCTGCTTGCTCACGCCGTTATTGGTAACCGCGATGTATTTATTGTCTTTTGAAATGGCGAGGTTCAGCGGCAAGTCGCCCAGGGCCACTGACCTGCCGGCTGGGGTAAGCGTCCATCCGTTGGGCAGTAGTGTCTTATTTTGCGCCAACACCGGATTAGCAAGCAGCAATAACGAAGCAATGACAACAGCGAATCTCATGGAAAAATATTTATGTAAAGTTATTGCACACAAAACACAAATGCAGCTCACCGGCTTTAAATACGTATTAACTTTCTACCACCACTCACTTTGGGAAACTCGCAACTTTTTACCAAATTTCCACATGATGCCAGCATCCAATGCAAGGAAATAACTATACCTTACTAAAACAGAAACAAGCTTCAGTTCGTATAGCCCCGATTTAGACGGTTGTATAGCAACGGGAAGAACTAAAAAAGAAGTAGAAGAAAATATGTATGAAGCTATTCAGTTTCACCTGGATGGATTAACGGAAGAAGGTATAAATATCCCCCCTGCACTCACAGAAAGTGAAGTGATGGTTTTTGCGTAAATATTACCGGGTTCACGGCAGTAAAATCTGCGTATTTTTTGTTATTTTTACAATACAGAAATCGCATAATTACACAAGCCAAATGAAGTATGGATACCATTCATAAAACGCCCCCTAAGGATGAAAGTTATTTGCTGACTTTAAAAGCGCTTCGCTCGAGGAATTTCAGCAGGAATCTCCCGTTCCTTTTACTTTCCGACAAATTACCGGACGGACAGGTGTACCGTGAATATGCCGATGGGCATATTGAAATTCAGGAAGTATTTTCTGTTGGCACTCGTTTTCAACACAAAATACTAAGAGTTCTTCCGGCCCCGGAGGCTGATAAAGTCAGGAGTGCTTATGGATTACTCTAAGCCAACATTAATAGTCATCTCCGGGCCGAATGGAGCTGGGAAATCTACGTGCATTCAAATTATGCTTCCCCCGGCCTTCAAAGGTATCTGGTCATTCGACCGAGATATGACCCGTGTTCAGTTTGAGAAAGTATTGACGGGGCAGGGCGTAAAATCTAATGATATTTTCAGGCAGGCCACGGCAATGATGGAACAGAAATTGTTGCTTGAAATGAAGAGTGCTATAAAGATGAAGGATCATTTTGTGCTGGAAACACCACTTTCTCATCCAGATTATTGGGCATATATAGACCTGTTTGAAAGAAGTCATTACCAGATACAACTTAATTATTTGTGTCTTGATAAAGTAAGTGACTGTGTCGCCCGGGTGGAGCAGAGAGTTATTGAAGGAGGGCACTATGTCGAACCTTCAACGATTAAAGGGGTCTATGAAAAAAACCTTGAGCACATCAATACTTATAAAGACACATTCGGTGTCATCGAGCTTTATGATGGTATGGCGATACCTACGCTGCTTGCAAGAATAGAAAATGGTGAAGTAACCTTTGCAGCAAAGCAAGCCCTGAAAAAGCGCTGGATCAGAAAAGGTCTTCCCTCGCTGGCTGTTGCAATTAAATCATTTCTGTCGTGAGGAACGTCTGCGGACAGTGGAACATTTCCCCGTAGATATGGTATAGTAATCACTCCGCTCCTTTGTCTAATAAACGCACTGCCCACACCATTTATTGCCCCAAAAAAATATAGTACAAAAAGGTGTTTCGGCAGGGTGGTATCCGCTACTTTTGGCTGCTCAAAAAGCATCACTATGGGTTCATTTGTATTGGGTTTTCACGAGGTTGATAAAACAAAGATCGGCCTCGTTGGCGGCAAGGGCGCGAACCTGGGAGAGCTTACCAGGATAGAAGGGATACGCGTACCGGATGGCTTTTGTATTGCTACTGATGCTTTTAAAAGGATCATCGAGGAAACGCCATTGATTCAGGAACTACTCTATCAACTATCGCAGCTAAACATACAAGACCGGGGTAAGATAAGCGAACTCAGCGGTGAGATACGCGGGGCCATAGAGTGTGTTGCCATCCCGCAAGAGATTAGGGAAGAGATTCGCAGCTTCCTCTCCAGGCTTGGGGAGAAAGATGCCTATGCCATACGCTCCAGCGCTACGGCGGAGGATCTGCCCACTGCATCATTCGCAGGCCAGCAGGACACCTACTTAAACATCATAGCGCGCGAGGCCATACTAAAGCACATCAGCAAATGCTGGGCATCGCTATTCACAGAGCGGGCCGTAGTTTACCGCCTGCAAAATGGCTTCGACCACCGTACAGTTCATTTAGCGGTTGTTGTTCAGAAAATGGTACTCCCGCAGGTAGCCGGCATTTTGTTTACCGCCGATCCCGTTAACGGCAACAGGAAAGTATTATCCATAGATGCCGGCTTCGGACTTGGCGAGGCAATGGTCTCTGGCCTGGTGAATGCTGACAACTACAAAGTGGTTAATGGCAACATCATCGATAAACGAATAGCCACGAAGAAACTGGCTATTTATGGGCTCAATGATGGCGGCACCAAAGAACAGCAGATTGAGCCTGGATTGCAGAACCAGCAGGTGCTCACCGATGAACAGATATTACACCTGGAGGGCATCGGCAGAAAGATCGAAACACATTTCGGCTGCCCACAAGACATAGAATGGTGTTTAGCTAACGATGCATTCTATATGGTCCAAAGCCGGCCTATAACTACATTGTTTCCCATTCCAAAAGCTAGTGACCAGGAAAATCACGTCTATATATCTGTTGGTCATCAACAAATGATGACTGATGCTATGAGACCACTCGGCATATCCATTTGGCAGTTAACGGCACGCAGACCAATGCACGAAGCAGGCGGGCGGCTGTTTGTTGATGTCACGCAACAGTTGGCTTCGCCTGCCGGCAGAGAGATATTGTTAGCGGTGATGGGCGAGCATGATCCGCTTATACAAGATGCGATCATGGCCATCATAGAGCGGGGAGATTTTATAAAACCGGCGCCCGATGGTACACAAGCATTGAGTTCGATAAAAAGCAGCAAAGGAAAATCGTTTGCTGATATTCACGCGCAAATTAAAAACGACCCGGCAATAGTCTCAGACCTCATCAGTCGAAGCCACGCATCTGTGGAGGCCCTAAAACAAAACATCGAAACCAAATCGGGGCAGGAACTGTTTGATTTTATTGTGGATGACATTGGGGTGCTAAGATCAATGTTGGCCGACCCTCAAAGTACAGCCGTGTTTATGGCCGCCATAGATGCATCGGCATGGATCAACGACCATATGATGGAGTGGCTGGGTGAGAAAAATGTAGCAGATACGCTTTCCCAATCTGTACCCAACAATATTACTTCAGAGATGGGTCGCGACCTGCTGGATGTCGCCGATATTATTCGGCCCTATCCGCAAGTAATTGAGTACTTACAAAACCTGAAAGATGACAGCTTCATGGCGGAGCTTGTTAAGTTTAATGGAGGAAAGGAAGTACTGGATGCTATCTCCGCTTACCTCAACAAATACGGAATGCGGTGTGCCGGTGAAATTGATATTACCAGGACTCGGTGGAGCGAAAAACCAACTACACTTGTCCCCACCATACTTACGAACATCAGGAAGTTTGAAGCGGGCGAAGGCAGCAGGAAATTTGAGCACGGACGACAGGAAGCTTTGAAAAAAGAGCAGGAGCTATTAGCCCGGCTAAAGCAACTGCCCGATGGCGAACAAAAGGCCGGGGAAACTAAAGAAATGATCAGCCTGCTCCGCAATTTCATAGGTTATCGTGAGTACCCAAAATATGGTATAGTGAGCCGTTACTTTGTTTACAAGCAGGCTTTGATAAGAAAGGCAGAGCGGCTCGTACAAGCCAACATTATCCAGGAGACCGAAGATATTTACTACCTCACTTTTGAGGAACTTCATGAGGTCGCACGCACTAATAAACTCGATTGCAAACTCATCGACCAGCGAAAGGATGAATACAAGCTATCTGGAAAATTAACGCCACCACGTGTCATCACATCCGATGGAGAGGTCGTCTCTGGTAGCTATAGCGGCGAAGATCTGCCCGCCGGAGCTATTGCAGGCCTTGCTGTTTCCTCAGGCACTGTAGAGGGGCGGGCCCGCGTCATCTTAACAATGGAAGATGCCGACCTGGAAGAAGGCGACATATTAGTCACCTCGTTTACAGACCCCAGTTGGACACCATTGTTTGTCTCCATAAGGGGCTTGGTCACCGAGGTTGGTGGGCTCATGACCCATGGAGCAGTCATAGCACGGGAATATGGCTTACCGGCAGTGGTAGGCGTAGAAAACGCCACTAAGCTCATAAAGGACGGGCAACGAATAAGGGTGAATTGTACGGATGGGTATGTGGAGGTACTGTGAAATAAATCGTTTTTTGCTAACTTTGGAAAGCCACTAATAGCTGCGACTGTAGCTACTTTTAATCAATATAAGTTTGCGCATCAGAACATCAATACCGAAAACCGCTCTCTCCATCCTGCAAACGCTAACGTTGCGGGTATTTGCACCGATGTGTTTATTTCTGGGTATAGCTCCAATCCGATTGGTTGCCCAGGTACCACCTCAAGAACATGTCGTTTTTGATTCGGCCCGCTCGACTACGGAGGATGTGTACATAGTTCGCATTACTCCCGACCGCTATTGGCTTGCCTCAACCGATTACGAGCGTTGCGGTATTGCAGATGCCCAGTTCAAAATAGTTGTACCGGTAACATACCGTGGAATCCAACTGCTGCACGAGGGCCTGCTGGCTGCTTGTATTGTTGACGGCAAGTGTGGGTATATAGATGTGAATGGAAAAGAGTTGTTGCCGTTTATTTATAAGAACGCGGGCAGTTTTAGCGATGGCATGGCCTTCGTCACAGATAGCACGGGGCAGAAAATATTTATCGACCATAACGGGAAGAAAAAGTTTGATGCTCCCTACGACAACTGCGATGAGTTCTCCGAAGGCAGGGCTATCGTGTTCAAGGGAGGCGGTAGAGGTTATATCGATCATCGTGGCAAACTTGTTGTACCGATCCGGTACAAAGAAGCCGAAAGATTCAAAAACAACCGGGCACGTGTACGGTTAGGTGACGATTATTTCATCATCAACCGGCGTGGAAAAATTAAGGCTAAAGCCGGCCACTGGACGTCCCCGCCTTATGATTGAAACTGAAGCCGCTGACCACGCTACCGCACCACCACAATCTTTTCATTAAACGTCCCCTCACCCGTAGTCGCCGTAACAAAATACACGCCCGTCGGCACATCGGCGGTTAGCTCATAGGGGGCATTTGTTGTACAGTGCATTCGGCTCACCGTTTGGCCAAGTATATCTGTTACATGCACTTCCACGGCTTCCTGTGCGCCAGTGGTTAGTTTGACGTAAAACTGGCCATTGCCCGGATTAGGATAGACCGATAAGCCCGCCTGCACACCGTGCAGCACCGGCGTTGCTTCCGTGCCATTGCCAATGTACCTGATCCTGTTATTCCCCGTATCGGCTATGTATATGTTTCCGCCTGGGTCCACCCACACACCCGTTGGCTGATCCAGGTAAGCTGCCGTTGCCGGGCCGCCGTCGCCCGCAAAAAACGGAGCGTTATTACCCGCCAGTGTATAAATTATTCCCGATGTGGTGATCTTTCTGACCGCGCTGCTTTCCTGGTCGGCAAAATATATATTGCCCTTTTGGTCCATAGCTATCCCCTGCGGGTTATCTATCTGCGCGCCTGTTGCGGGGCTGCCATCGCCTGTAAAGCCATATAGCCCGGTTCCTGCAATTGTAGTCATGATGCCGCTCGTGCTTATCTTCCTTATCCTGTTATTCTCCATATCCGAGAAATAGATGTTGCCGGGTGTGTCCACCACTATGCCCCACGGATGATTGATAGTTGCCGCTGTGGCCGGGCCGTTGTCGCCGCCATAGCCGGGCCCGCCAGGGCCTGTGAGGGTGGTAATATTGCCGGCTTTGTCCACCATTCTTATCCTGCTGTTTATCATGTCTGCTATATACATATTCCCGGCAGTGTCAAATGCCACGTCAGTGGGATTATACATTGTTGCCGCTGTTGCAGGTCCACCATCGCCTGTGGAACCAGGAGTGCCTCCCATACCGGCCACAGTAGTGATGATGCCCGAAGTGCTTATCTTACGGACACAATAATTGGTCATGTCGCAAAAGTAAAGGTTGCCGGCGCGGTCAAATGTTATCCCCTGTGGCGCGTTGATCAAAGCTGCGGTGGCTTGTCCGCCATCACCAGAGAAACCAGCAGACCCTCTCCCCGCAAAGGTTGATATGATGCCGGCTGTATTCATTTTACGTATCCGGTTATTACCGGCATCAGATATATACACATTACCAGCCGCATCCTTGGCCACAAAACTAGGTGTGTTGAAACTCGCGGCTGTCGCAGGCCCGTCATCGCCCCCGAAGCCTATGCTACCGTTCCCGGCAATAGTAGTAATGATCTGCGCACTTGCGTTAAAAGTGACAATGGATAAACAGATAATAAGCAGTTTCGGCAAGTTCATAACCCGTACATTTTTATTCCAAAGTTATGGAGCTGGCGCCAAATACCAATGCAGTTGTCGTTTTTCGGAACGGTTCAGTCTCACGTCAAAAAGTGAGGTCAACTACTATCGCCGCTGCTAAGTGGTATTGTTTTACAAGGTTTCAAAAATCTATTTTCTCAGGTAAATGGAGAACCCCATTCTTGATTCTTTTATGTCATGCTCTTTAAATCCCGACTCCGTGATAAAAGTTTCAAATTCTGCTTTTGTATAAGCGCCATTCCTCTGGATAATTCCGGCTATGGATGCGCTGATACCAGTCAGCCCAAATCCCTTCACAAACTCCTGCATTGCCTGCTTAGATGCGTCCCTGTTCAAATCCATAATTAATGCGGTGCCTCCTGGTTTCAGAACCCGATACATCTCATTCAACGCCTTAGCTGGCTCTTTGAAATTTTTAAAGGAAAGTACGCAAACGATAAAATTGAAAGTATGGTCCGGGAAAGGCAGATTGCATACATTTCCTTGCACAAAACTCACCTCAACACCTGCTGCTTTTGCATTATTAGTAGCTATTGCCACGAGGTCCCTGCTTAGGTCAATGCCGGTTACTTTGTACTTGCCAGTTTTAGCAAGTTCGATTGAAAGATAGCCCGGGCCCATCGCCACCTCCAGCACAGAATCCCCATCCCCGAGGTGCCTGCATACTTCTTTTGCTTCCTCCTTTATTTCTTCCATCCGGTGATCCCGGGAGTTCTTGTCGTAATAATCTGCCTGTGCGCCTTCCACTGCTAAATCCTTGAAGCGCCGGAAAAATCTCATCATAGTTGTTCGTTTTATCCGTTAGCATTTCATAGCATTTGTGAATGCTTAAACACTACTACAAACATATACCAACCCTAAGTTACGGGCTAATGAAATTAGGTAAAGCAGGTGTTTCAGGAAGGTAAAACAAGGATTTTTTCCGGTGAAAACCGCAGACTTCTCTTCTGCTATTCTTTCTGCCGAAACGGCTATGTTGTTATAGCTCTTTTCTTATCACGTGCTATATTTTCATTAATTTCCCGCAATATTTGTTAAAATGCGTTCCTTACCCAATAATGAGCGTGCGCTCTACGTCTTTATAAATATGGGAGGTTTGTCATACCGCATTGTACTCTTATGGTTTTGCCTTTTAGCCGGGTATATGTCCCTTGGACAGTCGCCCGCAGATGGTTACAAGGAGCTATCGCTTCAGTTTGACTCGGTTACCAGGTTACACAATGTTTATCTTTTCAAAAAAGGAAATTATTATGGCATGGCCGACCGTACCGGCAGGCTATTGGCCTTACCAGAATACACGCGCATCAGCGATATCGGTGGAATGCTGGTACTGGATCACATGAACGGCTCCTGCTCACTGACAGACAGCAACGGAAACCTGGTGCGCGAGGTTCCTTATAAATTTGACAGCGCAGTTGTATTCGACCCCGGCATCATAGGTATATATGGCCCTGGCACAAACCTGTCCCTCATCAACGCAGCGGGTGTGGAACTAATGAAATTCTATAATTGGCAGGATTGCCCACGGTTTATACCTGCAACCAATTACGACCTGGCCTATTTGCCGCAGGGCGCTATAAATTATAAAGGCGATACGGTTATCCCGCTTAGATTCGACCATATATACCGGGGGCAATACTATTGCGGGGCGCAGGCTGGCGATTCCCTTTATATTTTCGACCGGGCGGGGAAGGCTGTTTTTTCGGGGCTTTTTGATGGCTGTTCGTTTTTCAGCAACGGGATGACAGGGATTAAAAAAATGGGGCAATGGGCGTTAATGAAACCCACTGGTAAGTATCTGTCCCCGTTCAAATATTCCGAGCTCGGCGACCACTACCCCGACCCGGTCTTGGCCAATTATCTTTCGGTCGGAGGATCAGAAAATAAGACGCTGATAGACACGAATGCGCACCAGCTTTTCCCGGCCATTTATAACCTCATATTCCCTACCGCAAATTGCTGGTTTGTGCTGCACCGGCTCAATGGCATAGGGCCGGAGCTGAGAGATTCTGCAGGCACCCTGGTATTGCCTGCCGGTAGTTATGATATGAGCGGGCTTTACGCAAAGCGGTATATCGCCCTTGAAGATATTGGCAACCCCGGCCCCGTCGTTGCCTGGTACGATATGCGGCATAGAAAAATTGTAAAGTACAGGTTTGCGCCCGATGATACTTATACCAGGGAACAGGTACCTGGCTTGCGCCGCCTCGTCTCGGGCAAGCAGGATGGCCCTGCGGAATTCACTTCCCTAAAAGAGGCTGACCTGGGATACCTGCTTGCCGAGAAAACAGAGATAACCGATGACCCTGTTGAGGAGAAAATTGATCCATCTCTGGGGCAGTTGCATGGAGACTATCGGTTGACCGTTGGCCCCTATATACCAGATGAAAGCCGATATGGGCTCACAGACGATGAAGGAACCCTGGTATTGCCGGTGCAATACCGCGAGATCCACGTGCTGAAGAAGCATGTGTTTCTTGCCAACGATGGCACAGGTTATAGGCTGGTAACCGACAAGGGCAAACTGCTGCGCAACGATATAATCACGGGGGCGTACCAGGAAAAATTTAAAGTAGTAAACGAAGATAGCGTTACCTTTATCGATCCCGACAAATTGACGGTGACGCGCTACCGTGGCGGGGTCGTCCCACTTTCCAACTGGCAAGACCCATTCCCTGCAGACTACGTTTTATTGAAGCAGGATACCATGTATGGCTTAGTCAGCAACACCGGCAAATTACTGCTGCCCATTGCATACACCGCCTACAAGACCGACAGCAGGGACCGGGCGCTCAAAGTGTACCAAGGCGACCAATGGGGCGTTGTGGACATGGAGGGCAAATTAGTTCACGATTGCCTTTACACCGATGGAAAGGCGGTGATACTTAATAGTGCGCACATGCTGCTCCTAAAGGACGAAAACGGGAAGTGGGGGGTGATGAACAGCGCCGGCCACAATGTATTGAAACATGATCTTGACACAGTCGGTGAGTTGAACACAGGGAATTATTGGTTCCTTCGAAACGGTAAATATGGTATTCTCGACAAACGCGGATATATAAGTGTACCGGAAGTAATGGACCAGATGCCGAACCGGCAGGACGACAATACCGGCAACATCTTAGCAGGCATGACGCTACTATATGACCAGGCACACCGCACCGGAAAAGAAGAACACCGGGAAAGAAAGGGGACGCCCTGGATGCGCAGTTGGGTTTATCTATTGCCTTACGGAAACGACCAGGGATTGTACAATTCAAAAGGGATCAAGATCGCAGACTATTTCCAGGGATTCAATTACAATAACCGGGGCAATTTCCTCCTGGTGCGCGACTCATCAGGCAACGTGGCTGTCATTGACTCAGATGGGAGCCAGGTACTACCCTTCCGGAAAAAGCCTGAGGGTTTAGTAATAACAGGAACGTCCGTACTGGTTCTGGATAGCCTGGGCGATTCGCTCTATAATATTGTGGGCAAAATCGCCATTCCTGAACCCATAAAGCTGGACACAGCCCAGCGCACGCAGATCGTTAAAAACTGTTATGCGCTCAATCCCGGCTATTACGAACCCATAAAATACTACCTCGCTGATGGCAGCCCGGCGCTAATAGATATCCTTACCGGCGACCGGGTGGCCTATATGCACACAAAGAAACTGGTACCAGATGGTACGCACAACCATAGTTACTTTGTGCAGCTCGACAATAACAAATGGGGATGTACCATCGTTGGCAAGGGTTGGATGATACCACCGGAATATGATTCGCTGGAAAGCATTAGCGGCCAACCCTATATTGTTACCCATAGAAACGGGAAGGAGGGGCTTTGCAATACACGTGGCGCAGAGATACTACCATGCGCCTACGACCGATTTGACAACCCCAAAACGCTGGAAAATAACTACCTCACCGTTAAAAGAGATAACTACTGCACTATACTGTCAGGCGCAGGCAGGACGCTGACCGGGAGGTGGGAAAGCATTGGCCCTGGGCGGCCCGGAAATAATTTCAGCGCATGGCTTGATGGCAAAAAATACTGGCTCAACATCACCAGGGATACCCTGGCGGCAGTGCCGGCTGGGGACGACCTGGTAAACGGAACGGTAATAAAAAGCATATGGTTCAATGGCCAGCAGGTGATACGGGTAAACGGAAAGGTAGGGCTATATGACCGGGAAAGTAAAGAGTGGCAGATTCCCGCTGTTTACTTCGACCTGGATTATGAAAAGGGCGATTACATCATTGGGCACAAAATAAATAGGCTGGATTCCGAAACTTCAGTATTTGATAACATAGGCCGCTTACTCTTCTCCAAAAAAGGTTGGTACTACCCCGAGCTTGATGGCGGCTACTGGCGGCTCTACTACATGGGCATAAAGGGCGTTACCGATATGCGGGGAAAAACGCTCATCAAAGGCGATTATCGCCGCGCAGACCGCATAGGTGACGACCTTGCTCTGTTTGAGGTAGGCAATGGAGATAAATTAGGGATCGTGGACACCAACGGGGCTATGAAAACACCGATGATACTAGACGAGGTAGAACCACTTTGGTATGCGGAGCCGGGAGTTGCTTTCATCAGGGGATATCGCAAGCAGAAACAATGCCTTATAGGCCCGGATGGCGCTATGCGTACCCAGCCAGTCTATGATGAGATTGCCAATAACAGCTACGCCAATACGCTGGAGGACAACCCGGTATTCCTGGTGCAAAAAGCCGGCAAATGGGGAGTGATAAACAGTAACGGAAAACAACTTATTGCTTGCAGGTATGACGCCATAAGACAGGTGTACAAGAACAAAATAGCAATAGTGAAAGACGGGGACAAATGGGGACTAATAGAGCTGAAAACGGGAAAGTTCCGCGCGCCTGCGATGTACGATAAGATCTCATACTTCGCTTTTGGAACAGCATCATTTACACGGGGAAATGTACAGGGCCAGTTTGATGAAACTGGTAAGGAACACGGCGTTGAAGGGAAGTAAGAATGCCTGTATCGTTCGCAGATATAGTTACTTTCCAATAGTAAATATAAATGTGCTGCCGATACCCACTTCCGACTCGACGCTGATACTGCCGTTCAGTTTTTCAACAAGCTTTTTCACCGTTGCAAGCCCTATACCCGTGCCCTTGTTATTATACCTGTCTGTAACGCCAAGGGTTTTCAGCAATTCAAAAATGCGCTCCCGGTCACTTGCCTTTATGCCAGGCCCATTATCACTGACGCTGAACTTGTAACTTACGGTCGTGTCTTCTGCGGCAAGCATTATTTCGCCCCTGTTCTTGTCGTTGTACTTGATCGCATTGTTCACAAGGTTCAGCATTACCTGCAACAATATTGACCTTGATGTGTAAATAGCAAGTTCGGTGCCTGTTGCCATCAGCGTGAATTCCTCAGGTACTTTTACCAGTTTCTTTAATTCATCAATAAGATTGCCGAACTTAAAATGCTCCCGTATTATTTCATTTCCATGCACTGTGCGGGTATGCTCCAATATTCCCTCCACCATTTTTACCGCTGCGTGCGAAGTCTCCTCCATTAACGACAGGAACTGCACACCCTGCTCATCCATGGTCTCCCCGTACATCTCTTTCAGCATCTTTGCCGACATGGCCAGGCTATTGCATGGCGACTTCATGTCGTGGGCCACCACGTAAGCAAACTGGGTAAGGTCGTTGTTCAGTTCTTCCATCTCCCGCTTATAGTTTGCCAGTTGCTGGTTTTTTCTCTTGATCTCAAAATTTGCCACAACCTGGCGGGCAAGGGCTTTCAGCGCTTCTTTCTGTGCGGGAGCCAGTACATTTGGCTTATTGTCAAGGATGCATAGCGTTCCTAATGGATTGCCGGTTTCGTTTACCAACGGCACTCCTGCATAAAAACCTACGAATGGTGCGCCGGTGACAAATGGGTTGTCAAAAAAACGTTCGTCGGTTGCTGCATTAGGAACGGTAAATACGTCCTCGGGCGTGAGTATAGCGTGTGCGCAAAACGACAAGTCTCTGTGGGTTTCGTTATCGTCAATACCCACTTTCGATTTGAACCATTGGCGGTCGTTGTCAATTAAAGAAATAATGGCGATCGGCATCCCGCATATATTGGCGGCTATCCGGGTAATATCGTCATATTCCTTTTCAGGCATAGAGTCGAGTATGCCATACTCATACAACGATGATATTCTTTCTATTTCGTTTTCTGGTTTGGGCGCAACGATCATTGTCCTTTATTTTAACAGTGATATACGTGGTCTGATGGCTAAGGTTTCAAAACACAAAGGTATCAATTATTAGTTTTTTTAGATTGCAGGTATTTTAGAAAATAGCCGTCAACTGCATATAAAAACGATTAGGCTGCTCGAACACCAAGTAGGCTAATATCTCTCCTACGTTGGGATCGGTCTCCTTCAAAAGAAGAAATATTCATGGGTAGCTTGACGAAGCCGGGAAGTAGCATGATTGACAATACGTATGTAGTGTATAATTGGCTGATAGGCTTACTTTCGGAGGGGAATATAAACGCCGATTTAAGGACAGCTCTTTGTGACGATTATTCGGTATTCTGAATCATTGCCCATATTAGAAGTTGTTTTTTTTAAATCGTATGTCATCAAGGACACTTCAATTTTCCGATTGCCATAATCGAAAACTATTACATTGCTATTACCCATTGGCAAGGTACTTGTACTGAGATATTTGAATTCAGAGTGCTTCAAATCTTTTTTTATTTCCAAATAATCAGCAACATCCGGAGTTATATAAACAATTGTTACGTCGTTAGATACCTCCGATCGGCGCATGTTGATAATTTTATTTTCTTTATTTTTTTCATTGCCCTTATAAATTCGATTCACTGGTTTATTAAAATTCAAGGTGTCCTTATTAACGCTTACATCTGAATATCTGTACCCGTGCATTAGTGCATAGGTATCGAAGTTATCCCAATTCATGCTTGTCATTTTTATTAACTCACCAAGCGTAAACCTTTGCCCATACATTGGCGAAACAAAAAAAACAAATAGGATAAGTAATTGCCGTTTCATAAATAAATGCTTCGAATAAAAGTATAACCTTTTAAAAAAAGTCGATAACACTTTAGGCGCTAATGTTCCTAAGCGGAAGGGATTTGCAGAAACAGAAATCAACTGGCGAAATCACCAGCCACACGATGCATAAACACGCGGCATTGCCCTACCAATCACCATTGTGGTGATTATGCATAGACTGGTAATGCTTACGGTGCCCATAATGGCCCCTGCTATGATACTTCGCCCATCTCCCCTCAAAGCAACTGCTTAGGTTGACAAGCAGAATAAACAATGCAATTATTCTCAGTACCCTATATTTCATAATTAAAACTTAGTTAAAAAGTAGTGTGTCACTAAATTAGCAGCTAATATCGCTATTTTTTTTCTTTTTTCTAATTGATTAGCCTATTTATTTGCGGGTTGTAGGTCGCTCGTCACATTCTCGCCTCTCTTCAATAGCATCAGCTCGCCAAACACCACGCACCAGGCCAGTATGCACGGGAACGCCTTTATCTTGTATGGCAGTATGAAATTCGCCCGTATAAAGTGCGGAAAAAAATCAGTGCCGGAAAGCCCTGTGAACACAAATACAAACAGGATAAGCGCAGTTCTCCAGGCAGCCCTGGGCATGGCAAAATACCATATTGCCACACCGGTAACAGCAATAATGTATGTCGGCGATTCGGCCTTATGGTTGAAGATAATGACCCAGATAAGCAGCGATGCCAGCATCAGCAACTTAAATACCTCATCCTTATACATGCGGAAGCGCACAAACGGCAGCAGGAACAATACCACCCCAAGTATAGATACATAGCCCTTACTGTTCAGTATGCCGAACCAGGTATATAACCACCCCACTACCGACAGGCCCAGCGCAGCTGTGGCATCGGCTATCATCATATCGGCCCAGTTGTGGTATTGCCATACAAGGGTATGAAAAGGCGTAACAACGAGTGGCAGCACCGCAAAAAGCACCGTCCATAAAATGGCGTAAAGAATGAACCGCACCTTGCCAGGGTAGAACAAAAACAAGCAGAAACCAATGGCGCCATATACCTTTATGTAAGTAGCCACTACCAGCCACAGTGTGGCCCACACCAGCTTGCCGTTTTGCAGGCAGCAAAAAGCCGCAACTATCAGCGCGCACATAAGCCCGTTGCTCTGGGCATTGGCCAGGCAGGTAAGCAGGTCATTGGCCACAAACCACAGTATGATGCACTGCGTGCGCACATTAAAAGGCAGCATCCTTATGGCAAAGAACAATGTTACCACATTCAGCAGGTTCCAAATAGACAGGCCAACCACATCTGGCAGGTAAGCAAAGAAGCCCATGAACAAAGCAAACGTAGGGCTGTATTTATACAGGTCCCACTGCTCTGCGGGATATATGGTGTATAGGTTGCTGCCATGAAGCAGGTGAAAGAATGATTGCTTAAAGACTACATAATTATTATACTCCGTAAACCGCATACCCACAAACTGTTGCAGAATTGCAGACCGGTTCATAATATCATCGTTAGCGCCGGGGCTTGGCGTCCATAGCACAAACAGGTGCGAGCCAAGCAGCACCAATTGCACCGATATAAAAACGGCGGAAACCACATATACTACCAATAAAAACCGGGGATTAAAAAACAACGCCCTGATAGATTGCCACATGCCTCAATTGTATTGCACCATGCCAAAGTAGGAAAAAAAGCCCGCAGTTTATAAAAGCTACCCTCTCAGTTTCTCCAGCAGCCCATTCAGCGCCCGCGCCTCGGCCTCATCAATACCTGTATGTTCCTGGCTAAGCTGCTCAATTATACCAGTCGCTTTTGCAAGCACACCTAAACCTTTTTCTGTAAGGCCCACCAGGGTTTCCCTTTTATCTTCCTCCGACGGCGCCCGCTTCACCAGTTTCTTTATCACCAGCCTGTCTATGATGCGCGGCACGTTCGAGCTTTTTTCTATGATGCGGCTGCCAATGTCCTTCACACATAGCGCCTCCGGGTGCTTCCCTTTCAGTATCCGCAATACATTGTACTGCTCCATGGTTATATCTTCCGGCTTCAATGCATTGCTTAGATTATTCTTAAGCCAGTAAGCCGTGTATAAAATATTGATAGTGGCCTTGTGCGTCTCACTATCAAACCGGTTCGATCTTATGGCTTCTTCCAGTTTCATAGCGCAAAGGTAGTTAGATATAGAGTAAATGCATAACACTTATATACGCCAAATCGCGATGCGGCCTTTATCATCTTTAATAATTCAGGGTTAAGATTATCTGATAATGGCACAATGCAGATGCATCTACCTTTGCACTCAAATCAATATAGTTCATGGAAGTAGTGAGCGTGCCGGAGTATATAGAAGATATGCCAATGCACAAGCTGGAGCCCGTGCAATACCTGGCACTGGTACAAAGGGCTGTGGCGCAGTTGCAATGGCATATAGTGGGCTGGAGCGGCAACAGCATTACCTGCCAGGTACCCAACAACAACCCGCTCAGTTCCGAGATCGTATCTATTACCATAGACGGCAAAAATGTAACTTTCCGGAGTCGGCCCATTAATGGTTTTTATTGGAACGAATTGCAAAGCAGGCAAAATGCAGCCTTACTAAACCAAACCATAGCGAAAATATTAGAGGAACGGGACAAAGCCAACCGGAACCTGCACCCCATGAACCGGGAAAAATATGGCGCGCTCATCCCTTCGAAAAGCTACCTGGTTACCCCGCTTATTAACTATGCCAATGCACTTGTGTTTATAGCTATGGTGCTTGCGGGCATTTCGCCACTGAACCCTACGGCCCGCGAATTATTCCAGTGGGGTGGTAACCTAAGGCCCGCTGTCACACATGGCGAATGGTGGCGGCTACTCACTTATATGTTTCTGCACGGAGGCGCTATGCACCTGCTCATGAACACCTATGCGCTGCTATACATAGGTATGTTCCTGGAGCCGCTGATGGGCCGTTTCCGTTTTTTCTCAGCCTATATGCTCACTGGGATTTGCGCCGGGCTTATGAGTATTGCCATCCATGCAAATAGTGTAGGTGTGGGCGCATCGGGTGCTATCTTTGGTATGTACGGCGTGTTCCTGTCCATGCTCACCACCAGTCACCTTCAAAAGACGCTGAGAAAGACCATGCTACGGAGCATTTTGTTCTTCGTACTCTTCAACCTGCTATATGGCCTGCAGGGCAATACAGACAATGCAGCCCACATAGGCGGGCTGGTAAGTGGCTTCCTTATTGGCTATGCCTACTATCCCGGTATAAGCAAGCACGCACCCATCTCCAGGCAAGCCCTAACCACGGCTACAATAGCCTGTTTAGTAGTTTTGGTCACAGTCATCACCATAGCGAAACTGCAATAGCAGGCGATGTGTCCGGGTGGTCACCCCGCAAAATACATATACGCTGTAATGCAGTTATTACGTATCTTCAAAACTCACAAGTTTTGAATCCGTAAAACTAACGCGATGGCATCTACAAATGATAAGGCGAGGAGCGCCCTGGAAATGATAGGCGCACTGCACAATATTGATGTGCTGATAGGGAATATCCAAAACAAATCTTCGGGCGAAGTTGCGTTGGCGAATATGCCATTCGAGCAATCTGTCTGTGAAGAGGGCATAAATAAACGGCTTCAGTTCCTGGCCGGGGAAACAGGTAAGGAGCTTCCGTTTGTTGCAGGGAAAAAGAACTTCTCAGATCTAAGTGCGCTCAATGGCAACATAGAGAATTACATAGGCATGGCCATGATTCCAATGGGGGTGATAGGGCCTCTACGGGTAATAGGTTCTGCCGCCAATGGCGATTTTTATGTGCCGCTGGCCACGAGCGAGGGGGCTTTGGTGGCTTCTTACCACCGTGGCGCAAAGGCTTGCAACCTGGCTGGCGGCGCCACTTCCATATGCCTGGTGGAAGGGGTGCAGCGCAGCCCACTCTTCAAGTTCAAAGACATATCTGAACTCGGCCAGTTCCTTATCTGGCTACTGCCGCAAATGGACGAGTTCAAAGCCATAACGGAGCGAACCAGCCGCTTTGCTAAATTGACAGAAGTAACAACCAACATAGAGGGCAACCACCTCATCCTCACTTTTGAATACCATACCGGCGATGCATCAGGGCAAAATATGGTAACGCTTTGCACCGATGCCATATGCCACTACATAGTGGAAAATGCACCCGTGAAACCATTGTTCTGGTTTATAGAAAGCAATTATTCCGGCGACAAGAAGGCCACATCCCTGTCCTTTAGCACGGTGCGGGGCAAGAAAGTGACCACCGAGATATGCCTGCCGGAAAAGATAGTGAACGAGGTGCTGAAAACAACACCGGAGGCCATGTCGGAATACTGGAAGTCATCAACAATAGGGGCCATCCAAAGCGGGGCTATAGGTGCACAGGGGCATTATGCCAATGGCCTTGCTGCATTGTTCCTTGCTACCGGGCAGGATGTAGCCTGTGTATCGGAAGCCGCAGTGGGCATTACCCGTATGGAGGTTACACCTGGTGGCGACCTGTATGTCAGCGTCACACTGCCTAACCTTATCGTGGGCACAATAGGCGGCGGCACGGGGCTACCCACCCAAAAAGAATGCCTGGAACTAATGGATTGCTACGGCGTGGGCAAGGCCCGTAAGTTTGCCGAGATCTGTGGCGCCCTGGTGCTGGCCGGCGAACTGTCCATTGCTGCAGCCCTTTCGGCAGGGCATTTTTCGTCGGCACATAAAAAATTCGGGCGAAAAAAATGAGCAGGGACATCATCAATACCACGCTGCTGGCGCTGTCTTTCCTTAGCCTTTTTGGTGTGGCAGAACTTCTTTATTATAAATGCCACGTCAAGGCAGAACTCACTCGTAAGCTCGTGCATATAGGCACAGGTTTCCTTACATTGCTGTTCCCTGTACTGCTGCATAACCAATGGCTGGTATTGCTGCTTTGCGCCACTTTCGCGCTCATCATCCTGGCCAGCCTGCGGTTCCATTTTTTAAAGTCCATAAATGGTATAGACCGCAAGTCGCATGGCAGTATTTCCTACCCGGTTGCCGTGTATGGCTGCTACTTAGTGTATGATTATTACGCCCGCAAAAATGCCATCGCCCCAGATCCCTACCTGTATTTCTACCTGCCCATACTCACGCTGGCTATCTGCGACCCCGTAGCTGCCCTTGCCGGAAAGAACTTCCCGTATGGCCGCTTCACCATAGGCAGCGATACCAAAACATTGGTAGGCTCCTCGGCCTTTTTTGTGTCGTCATTCACCCTGGGGATCGTCTTGTTTTTATGCTTTGCCCATGGCGTTAGCTGGGGTTTGCTTTTACCAGTAGCCGTGCTCATTGCAGCGCTGGCAGCTGTAAGCGAGGCATTGAGCGGCAAGGGCATCGACAACATTACCATTCCTGCAACGGTTGTTATTATATTAGTCCTGTTTTTCCATGCATGAGATGACCGCATTTTACCCACATATCTACACCTTCATTTTGCCCCTGTTCATAGGCAATGTGTTGCATATGCTCATTGTGAAGCGCAACTACATGGCCTGGGCGGCAAGGCCGCTTTCCGTGCCATTATTCGGGGCGGGGAAAACCTACCGCGCCTTTATAGTTATGCCTGTAGCCTGCGGCCTCAGTTGCTTATTCTTCCGGGCGCTCGTATTGCATGAGCCTGGCAATGCCTGGTCCTTTAGCATTGGCTTCATTTTAGGGCTCACCTACCTCATCGCAGAGTTGCCAAATTCGTACATCAAACGAAGGCTGGGCATTTCATCAGGCCAGTCGCACCACCGCTATAAACTACTACAGCATGTTATAGACAAAACCGATTCGCTCCTACCCGTCACTATCGTTTACTACTTCATTACCAGCATCAGCGGCAGTATGGCCGTTGAGTTGTTTGTGGTTTCGTTTATTATCCATGTCACCTTTTCGCTGTTATTGTTTCAGTTAAAGATCAAAAAGAGTTTTTAATACCAATGAGCGTTCGATGGGCGATGCCCATCGCTATTAGATCACGCCCTTTCAGGGCTGACCATGTAGCGCCGGACACTTATGAATGCAAAAAAGTTTTTTTACAATTGCACAAAACTATACCGGGCAAAGCGTAACTTGAACTATGGCCACAAATAACACACTACCTGACAAAGAAAACATTTTCAACGTCCCGAACCTGCTCAGCTTTTACCGGCTGCTCACCTTCCCCGTCATACTGTATTTTGTAGCATCGGGCAATGAAAAGCTATTCTCGATTTTCCTTTGTATCAACCTGGTCACCGACATACTCGATGGCCTGGTAGCCCGCACATTCAAGCTGCAGACGCGTTTCGGCGCCCGGCTCGATTCGCTTGCCGATATTGGCACCTACATCCTTGCCGTTTCCGGCATCTTCCGGTTCAAGTGGCACGATATAAGCCCATCTGCCATGCTGCTATGGGTGTTTTTAGCCACCTATATATTTTCCCTGCTGGTGTCGCTTGCCCGGTTTGGCAAGTACCCCAGCCTGCATTTGTACTCCTGCAAAACCGGCGGCTACGTGCAGGGTATATTCTTTTTCGTCCTCTTTTTTTCCGGCTTTTATCACTGGCTGTTTGTCCTCGCCATAGTTTGGGGCATCTGCTCCTACCTCGAAGAAACAATAGTCCTCCTCCTCCTCCCCGCCATGCGGTCTGACTGCAAGGGGCTGTATTGGGTACTTAAAGGGCGGAATGCATAGCCCGCGAAGCCGAAGGAAATGTCATCCTGAGCGATAGTCGAAGGGGTCCCGGCTTATTGCTACTATTAACCTTCTGTGGCGTTGGCACCATTCATCAGTTGTACTCTATTGGGCAGACAACACAA
>JABDBX010000014.1:6006-34342 GCA_013288445.1 Bacteroidota bacterium | reverse complement strand
AAAGCCAGTAGTGCAGCAATAATGTATATGACCGGCCCCCCAAATATCGAAAAGCGTACATTTTTCAAGGCCGCAGCTTTATCATAGTTTTTGCCCAGGTAGTGTTTCACATTATAGTAGTAAAACCATGTAAGTAAAAACGTGGCGGCTGAGAAGGTGAGTCCCCATATCATAACCACTATCGGTGAAAGCGGGTATTCGCCCATCATAGCTGTGGGAAAGGGCAGCAGACAGATGAGGAACAACAGGCAGGCATTGATCCAGGTTGTCCCGAAATCAGCGTGAGTGCTCATTCTCATTATCTGGGAGTGGTGCAGCCATATGAGTGTAACAAAGAAAAAACTGACTGCCCAACTAAAAAATGTAGATCTCACGGCGATCAGCGCATTCCAAACATCTTTTGCATTTTCGGGATGTTCTAAGTGAGGTACCTTCAGTTCAAGCACCAGCAATGTCAATACAATGGCAAAAACACCATCGCTGAATGTTTCCAGCCGTTTTTTGTCAAACGGCCATTTCTTGAACTTATTTGCTATCCCCAATCTATAAACAGATATTTCAAGCGAAATTTACGAAAAGTTATAATAATGGACACCCTGCATAAAAACTATACTTAAATTTTTAAAGTGGATGCCAGGCTCGCCGGTTTTTATCTCAGATACAAGATATTACTTTACCTTTAAAAATGGTTAGACCCATAGCAGGATATACAAAAAGTCGCGGGTGAGTTTTTTCAGATTTATATTATATGCCATTGTCCCTTTTTTGCCCATCGTTTGCCGTGGGCAGTCTGACGTATATGAAGTAACTACCGGGGCGATACATTTTCATTCCGATGCGCCACAGGAACTGATAAAGGCGACTTCTAAGAACTTAGTGGGCGTCATTGACGCTTCGAAACGTACCTTCCTTTTTAAGATAAGTGTTGCATCTTTTGCAGGGTTCAACAGCCCGCTGCAAAAAGAGCATTTCAATGAGAACTATATGGAAAGCGAAATATTTCCCTATGCGTCTTTTTCAGGGAAGATCATTGAAGAAATAGACCTTACAAAGGATGGGGATTTTAATGTGCGTGCAAAGGGAAAGCTCAGTATTCACGGCGTAGAACACCAGCGCATAATAAAGTGCCATGTCATGTGCAGGAGCGGCACGATAATGGTGCAGTCGGATTTTACAGTATTGCTGGCCGATTATAATATAAAGATCCCCCGCATAGTATCAGACAAGCTATCTCCCGAAATCAATGTTTCTATTAATGCCATTCTTTCGTCAAGGCCCTCATCGTGAACCGGGGGCTCGTTGAGCTTGTTTCCCGTTTCAGCGACATATACTTTGTTATAAATGAAATATCCTGTTATTTTTGAAATACATCTTTATTGTTCCTGATGCGCAAACCTGATACTAACATCACGAAGGCCATGCTCAAAACAACACCGTTGGTTTTGTTGGGCCTTTATTTCATTCTGTCAATTGCGCTGCAGGGATGCTACGACGACAATGCGACAGATATATATCCGCAGTCCGCAGTGCCGGGCAGCAGTCTTTGTGATACGACAAATGTATCCTTTTCAAAAATCATTGAACCGATCCTGCTTCAAAACTGCGCGCTGCCGGGCTGCCATGCCAGTTCATCGCCTACCGGGGGATACACTTTGGATAACTACAACGGTGTACGTTCCATTGTGCTGAGCGGAAGGATCGTTGGCGCCATCACCCATTCCTTTGGCTACTCGCCCATGCCAAAGGATGCTGCAATGCTCAATGACTGCCAGGTAGGACTAATAACAAGCTGGATAAACCAGGGCGCACAAGATAACTAACAGCACTAACGATATTCTAAATGAACACCAGGCTAAGCGTTTTATTCTTAATTATTTTGTCACTTGGCAGCCCACGCAGCTTTGCCCAGGTAACTGGCAAAGAAGACACATCAACGGACAATACTGACTATCTTGAAAAAATATTGGAGAAAGAAATTAATGCAGCCGGGAGCAATTCTGTGTATTATACAACCGCTACATTTAAGTCAACCCGCATCATCAACGGGCAGAGTATAGAAAATGTAGGAAGGGGTGTGCTTGATTTTCGCATATCGCACCGGTTTGGCGAACTGAATGAAGGCGTTCAGAACCTATATGGCCTTGATAATGCAACCACAAAATTCGGGTTCGATTATGGTCTTACCGACTGGCTGATGATAGGCATCGGGCGGAGCAGCTTTGAAAAGGAGTACGATGGTTTTTTCAAAGCAAAGATCCTTCGCCAGGCTTCTAACAGGCGCAGGCCCATTAGTATAAGTTATGTTGGCGGTATGTCGGTGCAGACCATGTCTGTGGTGAATATTCCGGGATATACATACTATCTAAGCAACCGGTTGTTTTATTTCAATCAATTATTGCTGGCACGGAAATTCAACAAATCTTTCTCGCTTCAACTTATGCCTTCCTACCTTCACTACAACCTCGTCACAAATGCCGGTGAGCCGAATGATGTATTGGCTATGGGCGCTGGTGGGCGCATGAAGGTAAGTAACCGGATAGCCATTACCGGCGAGTATTATTATGTGATTCCGGGGCATAAGTTAGATGGCTACAATAATTCAGTTTCGGTGGGTATAGACATTGAAACCGGGGGGCACGTATTCCAGCTTTTCCTCACTAATTCGTCAGCGGTTACGGAGCGAACTTTTATTGGCGAGACTACTGGTGATGCATTAAAAGGGCACCTGCACCTCGGGTTCAACATTTCAAGGGTATTTACCGTAGTAAAATCCAGGGAAATAGTAAATATTGATAAAAGCTGGTAGCAGCAATTTCATCCTTACAGTATGTTCAGAATAGCCTTGGTTATGCTTTTGTTGGGTTCCTGGTTAGCCAGGGGCCAGAAGCCGTTTACCAGGGACTATGCGCTTATAGAATCTGCAGCAGGTGTAAAAGTGAATGCGCTGGCGCAAGACAAAACAGGATACATATGGATAGGCACGGATAACGGCCTGATCTGCTATAACGGGCAGCGCTTCCAGAAAATACAGGACAGCATACAGAAGCCCGTGACAGCCATTGCGGTTAGCGGTAATAACGTGTGGGTAGGGTATAGTAATGGGAAAATCGGCGTGGTTACCAACCTGTTCGTCCAGCCCATGCATATAGACAACGGGCCATCATCAGTAATCACTTCGTTGTCCACTAACGGTATCAATGTACTGCTTGCCAGCACGGAGGAAGAAGGCGCATTTGTTATTATCAACGGGATAGCTGCCAGGCTGAATACGGCAAACGGCATGTCTGATAATTTTGCTTACGACCTGTCCGTTATCAGCGCCACTCGTTTGCTTGCGGGTACAGACGTAGGCATCAATGATATGGCCCTTGTGAATAACAAAATCGTCAATGACGTATTCACCACAAAGCAGGGCCTGCCAGATAATATTGTCTGTGTGATCAGGAATATACCGGGTACGCCGCAATACCTTATTGGTACGCAGGAAGGCGGCATCGCGCTATATAATTCAGAGAATAAAAAGATCGGCCTTCCGCGCCCGGATGGCAGCAAGTGGGCGTACGGACAGGTGAATGATATTCTGCCCCTTTCCGGAAAGCGGACCTGGGTAGCAACAGAAGATGGCTACCTGCTGCAATTAGACATCAACGACACTTTTGGAATAGATGTTCGCCCATATTATTACCCCGGAAAGAGCTTTAAAAAATTGCTGGCAGACAAGGCCGGGAATATATGGTGCGGCACAAATCATGGGTTGACAATGATGACCGGAGAATACCTCTCGGGTATAAGGCTTGGCCAGCCATTTTCGTTATACGATGCCACCGCGATGGCGTACAACGACGATGCGCTATGGATAGCCCTGAAGAAAGAACTGTACCAGGTGTCGCTAAAAGATACCGGGGCGAAACTTGTGCCGGTGTTTTCTGCCAAAGCAACTATTACCAGCTTGTTTAAGGATAAGGATGGCAGGCTTTGGGTAGGGACCCTGGGCAACGGCCTGTATTACGAGAAGGCAAAGAATAAAATTGAGAAAGTGACCGGAATAAATGAACTGGGCGCGGACGAAAGCATACTAAGCATCGCTGGTACCAGCGACCGGATATGGGTGGCCGGCATAAAGGGGGTAGAAGAGCTATCATTTCCTGTAAACGGAAAGATATCCTTAGTAAAACATCATGGAAAGAAAACCGGGATAGGCAGCGACTACGTTTACCAGTTATATGCCGACCATAAAGGAAATATTTGGATGGCCACTGACGGCGCAGGCGTCTGTATGTATGACGGCAAGGACTATCATCACTGGAATGCCGCCTTCGGGCCCGGCGGTAAGGTGGCATACACTATTACAGAGGATGTTAATGGTGATATTTGGGCCGGGACCATGTTCAAAGACCTCTATCGTTACCACAACAATACCTGGGAGAATTTAAAGCGGCCGGAAGCACAGTATGCCGATATTAATATTTCTGCGGTAATGGCCAATGCCACCGGGGAGGTAATATCTGTTTATGAACGGTGCATAGATGAATGGTATCCGCAAAGCCACTATTTCAGGCATTTTAACGGTGCCCTGGGTATGGGTATAGACAGTACATCAAATGTGCTGAACTGTGCCGCGAAAGATGGTAACGGCAATGTATTCCTGCCATACCAGCATGGCATACTGGAGTTCAAGAACCAGGGCAGACAGTACGACATAAGGCCGTCGGTACATGTGGTGCATCCGCTCGTTTATTCTAAGCCGATACCAAGTGGCAAGCACAAATTTGACCATGATGAAAACTATGTTGGTTTTGCTTTTGACGGCATCAGCTATGCCAACCACGAACGGCTGAACTACCGCTATACGCTGCAGGGCCTTAATGAAGGCTGGATATATACGCGCGATGCATCGGTGAGTTTCCCAAAGCTGTCACCGGGTACTTATAAATTCAGGGTGCAGGTGTCGTTAAACCCGGCTTTTGAACGTCCTAATGAGGACGACTATGAGTTTACCATCTCAGCCCCTTACTGGGAAACCAATTGGTTTTATTTTTTATCGGCGGTCTTTGTTTTTATCATCGGCTACTTATACATCAAACTGCGGGAAAAAAGATTGAGGAGTATATCCCTTTTACAGCAGGAGCGAATGATGTTTGAGTACGAGCACCTGAAGAGCCAGGTAAATCCACACTTCCTGTTCAATAGCTTGTATGTGCTATCCATACTTATAGAGGAAAAGAAAGAGAACGCGCTGACCTACACCGTGCACCTTGCAGACCTGTACCGGAATATGCTCACCCACAGTAAGAATGACCTCATTCTGCTGCAGGAAGAACTGGAGATATTGATGAACTACATTCACATTCAGCAAACAAGGTTTGGGGACGCATTGCACGTGAACATAGAAATACCTGAAGACATTAAGGAGACAAGGAAGATAGTGCCGCTGGCCCTGCAACTGCTGGTGGAGAACGCCATCAAGCATAATATCGTATCCAAGGCGCAACCCTTAGTTATTACTATTACTGCGGTAAAAGATGAAATAATTATCCGCAACTTTATACAGCCAAAGATGAGTAAGGATAAAGGCGCTGGCATAGGGCTTGTAAATATCAGGCAGCGCTATGCTCTGCTCACAAAAAAACCTGTATCTTATGGTGTGCATGAAAATGAATATATCGTTAAATTGCCGTTGCTATGAATATTGTACTGATCGAAGATGAGCACCTGGCCTACCAGCGCATGGCCAAATTGGTTAAGGAGATCATTCCCGAATCTCAGATCGTGGCGCACCATGATAGTGTGGAGGCGGCGGCAAAGTGGTTCCTGGCAAATCCGTTGCCGGGGCTTGTGCTGCTGGACGTGCAGCTATCTGATGGCACGGCTTTCGACCTTTTGAAATTAGTGAAGTTGGATTGTCCCGTCATTTTCACCACGGCTTATGACCAGTATGCGCTTGATGCATTTGCCACCAACAGTATCGACTACCTGCTAAAGCCGATAAAAAAGGCCGACCTGGAAAGCGCCTTGCAAAAACTGCAATCATTCAGGAAGATATTCAGCGCAGCCGAAGTTGCTAAAATGCCCGTGCCTGTTCCTGCCGAATACAAAAAAAGGTTTGTGATACGGTTTGGCGAGCATATAAAATCGCTGGCGGTGGAGGATATTGTGTATTGCTACAGCGAGAATAAAAGCACCTATGCGCGCACCGCCGACGGCAGGATATACCCCCTGGATAATAACCTGGACATGCTGGAAGGGATGCTGAACCCGGCTGATTTTTTCCGCATAAACCGCCAATATATAGTGACACTGAAAGCCATAAGCGAAATGAAAACCTACAGCAAAGCCAGGGTGATAATACGGCTGAACCCGGTGGTGAAAGAGCCCCCGGTAGTAAGCTCTGAGCGGGCCGCCGATTTTAAAAAATGGCTGGCAGGGGAGGCATATTGATGCAATAAACTGCGTAAAATAACGTTTTTTTATAAGCATATAATGGCCGTTTGGTAACAATTCCTTCATAATGCGATAGCTTTGCTAACCTGTTGTGGCAGCATATGTTATGCGGCAACTGGCTTTAATTTATCTAAATATGAATAAAAGGCTGCGCTGGATCCTTCAGACTGTGTTGGTGTTTTTTATTGTAATGGCCTGCGACAGGTTCTTTATCTTATTTTCATCGGGCTACCTGCATGGCGTTACACACAACCTGTTTCGCGCACTTGCGCTGGGCACACGCTATGACCTGCGCGAACTGGGCATCCTCGCTGTTGTTATGCTGCTGTTCAGCCTTATCCCTTTCCTCGATCCGTTCAGGTCAGCCGTTGGCAAAAAGTTTTGGGTGGGCTTGTTGTCCGTGCTTTCTGTTCTTGTTGTGTTTACTTATGTGATAGATGCCATGCACTTCGATTACCTGGGCCAGAGGCTGAATGCAAGTGTACTCAACTTTATACCAGAGGGCGGCACATCGGCGCTGATGGTATGGCAAACCTACCCGGTCTTTAAGCTGCTACTGCTTATATCTGCATTGAGCGCAATTATTATTTTCTTCCTGGCCAGGGTAATAAAAAACACCGCTGCCCAAACTGCGCCGGTAAGCAAGCGTGGCAATATTGTGGGCTGCATATCGTTGTTCTTAGTTGCCGCCTTGTGTATCTTCGGTACGCTGAGCCAGTATCCGCTGCGCTGGAGCGATGCCTTTGGGCTGGGCGACAGCAGACTCTCGCAACTGGCGCTGAACCCCATCCAGAGCTTCTTTAGTTCCATGCACTTCCGCAAAGTCTCGTATGATGAGCAAGCTACCCGCAAGTATTATCCGCTAATGGCAAGCTACTTCGGGCTGCCTGCCGGTGGCGCGGGTGCGCCGGACTTTAAACGTACCGTGGCAGATAACACCGCCCCAAAACCCAATGTGGTGCTGGTGATCTGCGAAAGCTTTAGCGCCTATAAAAGCTCCATGTGGGGCAACCCGCTGAATACTACGCCCTTCTTTAACTCCATGTGCAATGAGGGGGTATTTTTCAATCACTGCTTTACTCCGCACTTTGGAACGGCAAGGGGTGTGTGGGCCACCATTACGGGCATACCCGATGTGCTGCTGGACAAGACTGCCAGCCGCAACCCCATGATCGTGGACCAGCATTCTATAATGAACGACTTTATCGGTTACGACAAAGATTACTTCATAGGTGGCAGCACCAGTTGGGCCAATATAAAGGGCGTGCTGGACAATAATATACAGGGCATCAACATTCACGAGCAGGGCAGCTACAACGCCAAGAAGGTGGATGTATGGGGCATAAGCGATAAGAACCTTTTCCTGCAAGCCAATGAAGTGCTGCGTACCAAAACCGGGCCTTTCTTCACCATCATCCAAACGTCTGACAACCACAGGCCATACACCATACCTAAGGAGGATAAAGACGAGTTTAAGCTGGTGACCTATCCCAATGATACCTTGGTAAAATATGGTTTCCAGAACAACGATGAACTGAACGCCTTCCGCTATACCGACTTCTGTTTCCAGAAGTTTATAGAGGCGGCGAAAAAAGAAAACTATTTTAAAAATACCGTCTTTGTTTTTATTGGTGACCATGGTATAAGGGGCAACGCCGGCGAAATGTTCCCCAAGGCATGGACGGCCAATGCGCTCACCTGCTTTCATGTGCCACTGCTGTTTTATGCGCCTGCACTATTGAAGCCGGAAAAGCACACCATGATAAGCTCACAAGTGGATGTGATGCCCACCATTGCAGGTATTGCAGGCATACCCTACACCAATGCCACTATGGGTCGCGACCTGCTGCACCTCACAGACACCACAAACAATGTAGCCTTCCTCATAGACCATGACGAACGGAATATTGCGGTAGTGACCGGTGGCTATGTATTCCAGCACCCGCTATCTAACAGCAATGAATCGCTGGTATCTATTAACAACAACGATCCTATCTCAAAAGAAACCGCAGCAGACATAACTGCCCACCTCCGCGACCTCACTCTGGCATTCTACGAAACTTCCCGGTTCATGCTGTTTAATAACAAGAAGGCGCAGAAGTGAGGTGTCTTCGGAACATGGAAGAAACCCGGTCTTGCTGTCTCCATATTAAGGCAATTCCGTTATCTTTTCACATTACAACACTAAAATTATTTGTTAAAGCCAGATATATGATTCCCCTTTAGGGCGCAGGGGTTTACCTTTGCGCCATGAAAAGCAAAAAGACCACCATATTTCTTATATCTTTTTTCATAGTATTGGGCGTAGCGTTCCTCGCTTACTTTTATAAGGTAAGCCATGAGCAGAAAGCATCCACACTACCCATCGTAGGTAACGACCAGAACCATCATATAGCGCCATTTTCCTTTACCAACCAGGACGGCAAAACAATAACCAATGAAGATGTAAAGGGCAAGATATGCGTAGTGGAATATTTTTTCACCACCTGCAAGGGCATGTGCCCCCGCATGAATGAGGATATGGAGAAGGTTTACAAAGCATTCCGTGGCAATAAGAATGTACTCATCCTATCACACTCAGTTGACCCTGTACGCGATACGGTAGGCGCTATGAAGGCATACAGCCTCCGCTTCGATGCCGACCCTACACAATGGATGTTCCTCACCGGCGATAAAAAGCAGTTGTATGATATGGCGCGCTACAGCTATCTCATCAGCGCAGAAGATGATACCGCTGGTGTGAGCATAGACAAAGACTTTATTCACGACAAGCACTACGCCCTGGTTGATGGCTATGGCCGCGTACGCGGCTTCTACGATGGGTTATCTCCGGCAGATATAGGCAGGCTTATAGGGGATATTAATGTGTTGCTGAAGGAAAACCCCTGACCCCTCCCGATAGAAAAATCGGGACGTTGTGCCGGGGAACCAAGCATTTAGCGGCGCCTATGATGTCAGCGGATGTTAATAATTGGGCATTTTTATTTTGGCATGGATAAAGCTGAGTGTTGGGCGGGCCGGAAATGAGGGGAAGCCCCGGCACAACGTCCCGCTTTTTAGCGGGAGGGGTTTGGGGTTACAGGGTTGGGGTTTTACATCCACTTCAGCGCACCCTTCTTCCATGCATACAACAAGCCCATGAAAAGGATGAACATGAAAACAACAATTTCTATAAGGCCGGGCATACCTATTTTCTTCACAGCTACCGCCCAGGGATACATAAATACCAGTTCCACATCGAATACCAAAAAGATGAGCGCGAACAGATAATACCCTACATTGAATTGTATCCATGATGTACCGGTGGTAGGTACACCGCACTCATAAGGCTCGCCTTTTACTGTATTCTTCGATGATTTGGCAATGGCTTTAGATGCTAAAATGCCGCCGCCCGCAAAGGCTATGCCCACAATTATTAAAAGTATTAACGCTCCAGGTCCCATAATTAATATACTATTGTTTAAAAAACTCAACTCGCGTCATTGCGACCGCGTGCCGCCTAAGCTTTAGCGGTGGCGCAGGAACGAAGTAGCCTCATTATATGTATATGTTGCGTGAGATTGCTTCGCCACAGCAATCGCACAAGGCTAATCCTGTGGCTCGCAATGACGCGAGAAATTACCAGGTCGCTGCATCATTTTCTACATCTTCCTGGGTTACATAATGTCCTGCCATCACACGTTCCAACGCCTCTATAATCTCCACATTATACTGCTCCCTGCTGATGCGTTCAGGACTTAGCTGGCAGCCCATATTATCTTCCTCGTCTAATTCCTTTAACATAAAATCACATAAATTAGTAGTTGGATAAAATTGCAGCTTAAATGTATAAAATAAATTTTCTTTTCCGTTAAAATTTATACTTTTAAAAAAAAATAAAAACTATGGCAATTAAAATCACGGAAGATTGTATCAATTGTGGCGCCTGCGAACCCGAATGCCCGAATGGGGCCATTTATGTAGGTGGAGATGAATGGAGATTCTCCTATAAAACATCCTTATCAGGGTCATTTGTATCAAAAAGCGGTATGACCAGCGACGCCGATGAAGCGCATGAAGCGGTATCGAACGATGTGTATTATATCGTGACGGATAAGTGCACCGAGTGCGTAGGCTTCCATGAAGAGCCGCAATGCGCCTCGGTATGCCCGGTAGATTGTTGCCTGCCTAATGAGGACTGGGTGGAAACAAAAGAAGAACTGGAGGCAAAAATGCATTCGCTGCACCCATAATTTTAACGCTTCACACACTTAATGTTAACTAACTTTATATAATAATGGAATCAGTTATAGAGAATCATGTAGGGCGTGATACAACCCTGATAGAATCAGACAGCATAGTGATCAGGTTTTCGGGCGATTCGGGTGATGGCATGCAGCTTACCGGAACGCAGTTTACAGATACCGCTGCATTTTTGGGAAATGACCTGAGTACCTTCCCCGAATTTCCGGCGGAGATACGCGCCCCTATAGGCACTACAGCGGGCGTTTCGGGTTTCCAGGTACACTTTGGCAGCAAAGAAATATTTACGCCGGGAGATGAATACGATGTATTGGTGGCCATGAACTCGGCAGCGCTTAAAGTGGACCTTGCGCGATTGAAGAAAGGTGGCGTTGTTATTCTCAACACTGCCGGCTTCGATAAGAAGAACCTGAACCTGGCAGGCTACCCCGAAGGGGCTAATCCGCTGGAGGATGGCACCCTTGATAATTACATAGTGCATAAAATAGACGTCACAAAATTCACCAAAGAATGCCTTGCAGGTTCCGGCCTTGGCATGAAGGAAATAGAGCGGTCGAAAAACATGTTTGTGCTTGGCCTGCTGTTCTGGATGTTTGATGAGCCAATGGATTATACCATTAGCTTTATCAACGAGAAATTTGCGAAGAAGCAGGACATTGCTGATGCCAACATCAAGACGCTTAAAGCCGGCTGGAATTTCGGCGACCATACCGAGATATTTACCACCCGTTACAAGGTGGCGCCTGCCCAACTGCCTAAAGGCACCTACCGTAACATCTCCGGCAACCATGCAACGGCTATTGGCCTTGTTGCGGCTTCTGAGCTTACGGGCCTGCCGCTGTTCCTGGGGTCTTACCCCATCACTCCGGCGTCTGATGTATTGCACGAACTGTCGAAATACAAGACGAGCAACGTAAAGACGTTTCAGGCAGAGGATGAGATAGCGGCTATCTGTGCAGCTATAGGCGCATCCTATGCAGGGGGACTTGGTGTTACTACTACGTCTGGGCCAGGGATGTCGCTGAAAACAGAAGCGATAGGTCTTGCAACAATATTGGAAATTCCGTTGCTCATTATCAATATCCAGCGTGGCGGCCCGTCAACGGGCTTGCCTACGAAAACAGAACAATCGGACCTGATGCAGGCGATGTATGGCCGGCATGGCGAAGGACCGTTGCCAATAGTTGCCGCATCGTCTCCGGCCGATTGTTTTAATACCATACTGGAGGCAGCAAGGATAGCTGTGGAGCACATGACGCCGGTTATTTGCTTAACGGATGGCTATATAGCTAATGGTTCTGAGCCCTGGCGGTTCCCTACCAAAGACCAACTTGCACCGATAAACGTAACCTTTACTACGGAGCCGAACGGCCCCGATGGTACCTTTCTACCTTATAAGCGCAATGAAAAATTGTCGCGCCCCTGGGCCAAGCCAGGCACCAAGGGGCTGATGCACCGTATAGGTGGACTGGAAAAGCAGAACGAGACCGGCAATGTGTCTTATGATGCGAAAAACCACGAGACCATGACGAGGCTGCGTGCTGAAAAGATACAGAAGATTGCCGATTACATACCGCTGGCAAAACCAGATAGCGGGAAGGAAACCGGCAAACTGGTGGTGCTGGGATGGGGCTCAACAAGCGGCGCTATTAAAACAGCGGTTCGCGAAGCAATAGCTGACGGCCATGAAGTGGCACATGTGCACCTGCATCACCTAAACCCGTTCCCGAATAACCTGGGCGAACTGCTTAACGGCTACGACAAGGTGCTGATACCTGAAATGAACTGCGGCCAGCTACTGCAACTGATAAGGGCTAAATACCTGATACCCGCAATAGGCTTATCGAAGGTGCAGGGGCTGCCTTTTACCACGGTTGAACTGAAAAACAAAATTCTTGAACTTCTTAAATAATTCACAATGACTACAGTTACAGAAAAAGAAGTAGCGCCCAAACTCCTTGCAAAGGATTTCGCATCGAACCAGGAAGTGAAATGGTGTCCCGGCTGCGGCGACTACTCTATATTAAAGCAGGTGCAAACGGTATTCCCCGATTTTGGGGTGCCTAAGGAGGATATAGTTTTTATTTCGGGTATCGGTTGTGCGGCAAGGTTTACTTACTACATGGATACCTATGGTATGCACAGCATACACGGCCGTGCGGCTGCAATAGCATCGGGCGTGAAGGCGCTGAACCCTAACCTGAGCGTATGGATGGTATCGGGCGATGGTGATGCGTTCTCTATTGGTGGCAACCACTTCATTCACCTGATGCGCAAGAACTTTGACCTCAATTACCTTGTGTTCAATAACGAGATATATGGATTGACGAAGGGGCAATATTCGCCAACGTCAGGCAAAGGAAAGGTGGCGAAATCAACGCCATACGGCTCGGTGGAAGAACCATTTAACCCAAGTGAACTGGCGCTGGGTGCTAAAAGCAGCTTTGTGGCGCGCTCCCTCGACCGCGACCCCAAGCACATGCAAATGGTGCTGAAACGCGCTAATGACCATAAAGGAACATCGTTTGTGGAGATATACCAGAACTGCCCCGTGTTTAATGATGGTACTTTCTTTGCATTCTCTGAAAAAGAGACCAAGCAGGAACAATCAATATACATAGAGCATGGCAAGCCCATGATCTTTGGTAATGGCGGCAGCAAAGGGCTGAAATTAGACGGGGTGATGCCGGTAGTGGTGGACCTGACCGCAGATGGCGCTTCGGTAAACGATCTGTGGATACATGATGAGCATGATAAAACAAAGGCGCACATTATAGCCAGCTTCTTTGATACCGACTATAACGGTGTTGCTTTCCCGCGCCCATTTGGCGTTATTTATTCCGAAGACCGCTCTACTTATGAAGTGGCCATGCAGGAGCAAATAAACGAGCTGGTAGCCCGCAAGGGCAGGCCATCGCTGGATAAGATACTATCCGGGGATAAGACGTGGACGATATTGTAAGTGTTGTTACAATTGTATAATCAAAAGGCCGCGAAAATCGCGGCCTTTTGATTGGTAGCAAGAGAAGCAGATCAGTGTAACAATCCTGAAGGGATTAAACGTTTATAGAAAATCAGCATTTCGTAACACCGATGCCGAAGGTATCGTACTCGCCATAAATACCCATCATTTTGTGTAGTACGATACCTTCGGCATCGCGAACATCTATTGTAGATTGCTATAAACGTTTGATGCCTTCAGCATCATTTGTAAGACTTAAGAACGACTACTCAATGGTTATCTTCGCGACATACCTGCTGTGATTTGCTGTATTGGTCTGTTGCAGACCAATGGCTGTGCAGGGCAGAAATTAATTAATAGCGGGAGAATGAAAATGACAGTTACAAACCATAGCAAGCAGGCAATGCACGTTTTTGTCTTTCGTATTCTGTTCTCAGGCTTTCCAGCCCTATTTCGGCCCTAAGTTTGTCCACGTTTTCGCAGTCAAAAAAAGCATGGTCTCCCCATTTAAGGCTTCCGTAATAGTAGCAGGGGTTATTGGCCAACCGCAGGTAGTGCCTGTCCACAATGGCGGCGAGCTGGCTTGGGTCTATATCACCGGCCAGTTCTGCCTGCTTCAGTATTTTGAAAACTTTGTCCCAGTCCACATATGCCTTGTCGAGATGAAGGAGCGGGAGGTTAAAATCGGCAGCAGCAGCGCCACAATTGTGATAGCCCGGAAATCTACCCAATTCAAATAGTTGCATTGACAAAAAGTAATTTACGGAATCTGCAGGATTTTGTAAGCTTGCCAGAGAATCATAGGCCGGGCTTTTAGTCCAGCCTGTAGGGTCTTTTGCGGCGAGTTTCTCCATAGGGCCCCTACCCACCTGGTCCCGGTCGGCCATAGACTTTAACGTGGCGATCAGGGCTGTGTCATGGGTAGAAAGAAATACATTCCTCAATGATTCAAACTTTTCATTTATAAAGTTGTCGAGGTAGTTCTTTTCATTTGTCGTTACCTTCCGGTAAAAGCGATTGATGAATGTTGTATCCACCCCTTCTTCAATTGCCCTGCTTAGATACTTTGTAAACCGTCCCGTATCGTTATTTTTCAGGCAGCAGCATGAGTAGTCGAGGAGGTCGTAAGGGTTTGCGTATTTTTTATTTTCAGCAAATTTTCCGTAGGCATAGCAGGCGCTATTCCACACCATCTGCTGCTTATAATACTTTGCCATTACCCGGTATTCCTGTACTTCCTTTAGTTGGACAAGTTGACCGCTTGATGGCAGCCAGGTAACAATGGCACAAAGTAGCAGGATTGACTTCATAGATCTCATATGGCAGATTTTGGAAAAAATATGGGGCAAGTGATGGGTCTTGCGGACATTTACCACTCTATTTTTTATTGCTTTGAGATAAATATGCAGATTTCGGGTAAAAGGTTGCCTAAGAGGTGATTTTTTATTTGCGTATAACTAATAATTCCCGATTACTTCTTATTTTACTGCAAACGAAATAGTAATGGAGCCAATCAATACTTCTGCACCTGCGCCGGCGAATAACAAGGGTGCGCTTTCTACGTTAGTCACCGTGTTTTTTTTCTGGGGATTTATTGCTGCCGGCAACGGTGTGTTCATACCTTTTTGCAAGCATTATTTTAAGCTCGACCAGTTTCAGTCGCAGCTTATTGATTTTGCATTTTACCTTGCTTACTACCTTGGGGCGCTTGCGTTGTACTTTATCGCCTCCGTATTTGGCAGAGATGTGGTGGCGCGATGGGGCTATAAAAATAGCATTGTTTACGGGCTGCTTTTCTCTGCGTTCGGCGCAGTAATTATGATACTCGCGGTGAATGCAAATACCTTCCCGGGTATGCTGGTGGGGCTGTTTGCCGTGGCGCTGGGATTTTCGCTCCAGCAAACAGCGGCTAATCCATTTGCGGCATTACTTGGGCCGCCTGAAACGGGTGCAAACCGGATTAACCTCGGCGGTGGTATTAATTCATTTGGCACGGCTATCGGACCCATAGTTGTTGCGCTTGCATTATTTGGGGCTACCAAGGCCAGTGATGACCAAATCAATTCCCTTGGCCTTGGGAAGGTGACTATACTTTATGCAGGGGTGGGTGCACTTTTTGTGATAGCCGCCGCGCTGTTTTTTTTCTCGAAAAAATTGCCGTCGGGCAAGTATGATACCCATACCGAGAAATCGCCGAAGGCATTGATGGCATTGGGTATAATGACATTGTTGCTGATAGCCGTATTCGTTCCAGTGTTCAGAAGCTACATGGTGGTTACAGAAGACAAAATGATGATGAAGGAAGTAGAATCCACACGTATTAAATGGCTGCTGGGAGGGCTTGTGGTGATCGTAGGCTCATTGCTGCTGTCGCTGCTGAGAGCTAAGAAGAACGCCGCCGGATGGGGCGCAATGAAGTATCCGCAGCTTGTGCTGGGTATGCTGGCCATCTTCACTTATGTGGGTGTGGAGGTGTCCATACAAAGCAACCTGGGAGCACTACTTGCAGGGCACGATTTCGGGGGATATTCTTCGTCGCAGGTAGCGCCGTTTATATCTATGTATTGGGGCAGCCTTATGGTGGGCAGGTGGACGGGCTCCATCAAGAATTTTGAGCCGTCCAAGAGCCTTAGAACGATGCTTTTATTCCTGGTGCCTGTTATCGCGTTTGCGGTGGTGCTTGGTGTGAACGCAATTGCCCAAAATGACATTACGCCGCTGTACTGGTACATAGTGTGCATATTCATACAGGGGTGCGCGTTTTATGCCGGGCAGGATAAGCCTGCAAAGACGCTACTGATCTTTTCTGTGCTTGGCGTGCTGTCTATGCTCATCGGGATATTCACTACAGGTACAGTGGCTATCTATGCGTTTCTTAGCGGCGGGTTGTTCTGCTCCATTATGTGGCCGGCTATCTTTGTGCTGGCCATTGCCGGGCTGGGAAAGTTCACCTCTCAGGGTTCGGCATTTCTTATTATGATGATACTTGGAGGGGCCATTATCCCCCCAATTCAGGGCAAGCTTGCCGATATGGAAAGTGTGGGCATTCATAATTCGTATATGGAAAGTGTGGGCATTCATAATTCGTATTGGGTGCCGGTGTTCTGCTTCACATACCTGGCACTGTTTGCGGTTGGTGTGAAAGGTATTTTGCGCAGGCAAGGGATAGATTATGACGGGAGCATTGCCGGGCATTAACCACGTATGGGTGTCCTTCACCGGAAAAACGTGTGGACACCTGCCAAGGGCGGAGAGCGAAAAATAGCGTGATAGCCAAGTAAAAAGTTAATATACCGGGAGGAAAGTTGTAATGCACCCAAACTATTCATAAATTGCACCCTGTTTATAAATCAAAAAAACCTAAACTGAAAAATGTCTTATCTATTTACATCAGAATCAGTATCCGAAGGGCATCCTGATAAAGTCGCAGACCAAATATCAGACGCGCTTGTAGATAACTTCCTGGCGTGGGATCCGCAGTCGAAAATAGCGTGCGAAACACTTGTGACCACTGGCCAGGTAGTGCTTGCCGGGGAAGTAAAATGCAACACATATATTGACGTGCAAACCATAGCCCGCGAAGTGATAGCCCGCATAGGCTATACCAAGAGCGAGTATATGTTTGAAGCCCATTCCTGTGGTGTGCTTTCTGCAATCCATGAGCAGAGCGCCGACATAAACCAGGGTGTGGAAAGGAAGAAAAAAGAAGACCAGGGTGCTGGCGACCAGGGGATGATGTTTGGCTATGCTACTAACGAAACGGCTAACTACATGCCGCTCGCACTGGACCTTGCACATAACCTGCTGCTGCAACTGTCTGCAATACGCAAGGAAGGGAAGCAAATGAAGTATCTGCGCCCCGATGCGAAAAGCCAGGTGACACTTGAGTACAGTGACGACAACAAACCGGTGCGTATAGACGCCATAGTGATAAGTACCCAGCATGATGACTTTGCAGAAGAAAAAGCCATGCAGGACAGGATAACCAAGGATGTAAAGACCATACTGATACCACGTGTGCTGAAAAGCTATCCGCAATACAAGCACCTGTTCAACGACAAGATAAAATATCACGTGAACCCCACCGGTAAGTTTGTCATAGGGGGGCCTCATGGCGATACAGGGCTTACTGGCCGTAAGATAATTGTGGACACTTACGGTGGCAAGGGCGCACATGGTGGTGGCGCATTCTCCGGTAAAGACCCAAGCAAGGTGGACCGCTCTGCAGCTTATGCTACGCGCCATATAGCCAAGAACTTAGTGGCAGCAGGTGTGTGTGATGAGGTGCTTGTGCAAGTGTCTTACGCTATAGGCGTCGCAAAGCCAACCAGCATATGCGTGGACACAAAGGGCACTGCCAAAGTGAAGATGACAGACGGCCAGATAGGCAACCTGGTGAATGAGATATTTGATATGCGCCCATACTTTATAGAAGAGCGCCTGAAGCTGCGCCAGCCTATGTATAGCGAGGCCGCAGCCTATGGCCACATGGGCCGTGTGCCGGAAACTGTGACTAAAGTATTTAAAAGCGCAGACGGCAAAACGAAGAATATGAAAGTAGAGCTGTTTACCTGGGAAAAGCTCGATTACGTAGCTAAGGTAAAGAAGGCTTTTAAGCTGAAATAAAATACGGTATTGGATAATGACTATAGAAGTGCCACACTTTTGAAGTGTGGCACTTCTGTTTTGTGAATTTCAAGCAAAGGTTGCAAAGCAATCATAATAATAAACTCACGTAAAGATCGCAAAGCTTATGTTGTCAATGCTTATCTGCCATTTGCTGGCTACTTTACCTGGTGAGCCATCGCTTCGTACTTTCTTGCGGTTTCTACATCGCCCATTTTTCCGTAAGCCATCGCCAGATAAGAAAGGTCGGTTGCATTGTTAGGGGCAATAGCTATCTCTCTGCTGAATGCGTCAGCGGCTTCCTTATACTGTCCCATGGCAACGTATGCTCTTCCCATGTTGGCGAGCGCATTGGTATTCTTCGGGTTCAGTGACAGCGTTTTTTGGAATAGCTCTATGGCCTGCGGGTATCGCTTTGCAGCAAAATATTTGCATCCAAGGTTGTTAATAACATCAGCATCGTTTGGTTTTATCATTACCGTTATCCTGCCGTGGGCCAGTGATGAATCGTAATTTCCCTGCCACAAATAAGCGTCTGCTATTGCGTTTTGTGCAACGAAGTATTTCGGGTCGTTTGGCTGTATATATTTGAAGTAGCGAGTGGATGAATCGTATAGTTTCATCTGGAAGTAAGCACTTGCAATGTTTGAATAGATGTCGATGTATTTTGGGTCAACGGCGGCACAGCGTTTAAAGGAGGCGACCGCATCCTGGTACCTGCCCATCTCGTAGTAGGTGGTACCCATGTGGTTGAGTATGTAGGTGTGGTTCGGGTCTATTTTTAGCCCCATAAGATCGTGTGCGATCCCAGAGTCGTACATGTGCTCGCGGTTAAAGACAAATCCAAGCTGTTGCTGCGTTTCCGGCCTGTCGGGCATTATCTGAGCCGACTTCAAAAGGTAGCCAATACCTTCCATGTCTAACTGGCGTTTTTTCGCGGTGTCTGTTTCTGTATCGTAATCATCGGCAGTTACAGCATGGCCGAGCCAAAAATACAGGCGGCCATCATTGGGCGAATTTTTAGAGTCTGCCCGGTAAAGGCTGGTATTACTTTGCCAGTCAATATTCCTTGCCATTGTCATTACGCTATAGACAAGAAATACTGGGACAAGGAGCGCCAGAAGTTTTGGCTTTTTCAGGGAATGGGCATCGGCTGCCTCTGATTTTATTATCCATTTTTCAATGGCCAGCGCTGCAATAAGGCAGAACCCTGTAGAGGGGAAAAATAAAAAACGCTCGGCCATTTGCGCGCCAATAAGAAAGGCGAAATTGGAAAAAAGTGCAAGCGTAACAAGATAAAAGAAAACGCCAAATGCCCAGGGGTCTTTTTTGTCTTTGATGAAACGGGATACTGCTGCAAAAACTATGAGTACGTATAACGCAACGGATAGAAGCACCCAAATATCGGTGAAGCCAGCGTAGGGTATGCTGTTGAATGCATAGCACGACAGGAGCGGGTAGGGAATCAATAATAATTTCAGATACTTGCCCATTATCAGTAGCTCTGTGGCTATGCGCGAAACTGCACTGGGTGCCCTTACCAGCGGATTGTCTATGAACTCGATGGGGTAGGAGTCGCCGTTGGGGTAATACCTGTTCAGCACCACCGACCTGATGATCAGGAAGAGGACGGTCACGGCAACTACTCCACCTGTCATAACAATGGCACGGCGTTTATTGTTGTTTTTATAGAAGAAAAAAAGCACGGGTACAATGGCCAGGAACGTAACAACCGTTTCCTTAGAAATAAACGCAAGAAAGAAGGTGAGCAGCCCAAACAATAGCTGGGTTGTTTTTCCCTTGTCCATGTATTTCATAAACAGGTTCAGCGTCCAGAAGCCAAAGAAATAGCAGAGCAATTCATCTCGGCTTTTAATGTTTGCCACTATCTCGGTATGTATGGGATGAATGGCAAACAGCAGCGAGGCGATAAATGCGACGGCAGGTTTTTTACCGTCAAAGAACTTGTAAAGAAAAAGGAAAAATATAACAACGCAGCCTGCAAAAACAAGGATATTAAAGAAGTGCCCCGCAGTGGGATTGACGCCAAAAAACTGCACCTCAATTGCAAACATGACCATAGATAGCGGGCGATAAAAATCGTTGTGGCTGAGTCCTATGCCCCAAAGGCGCGGAGTGGTAAGGAGGTCGGGTATAGCGCTTATTCCGCGGGTTACCATGGTGTTGTTTTTCAGCACCATTCCATCGTCAAGTACATAGCCATTTTGCAATGTATTGGCATAGACCAGGAACGAAATAATGGCCAGCGCTATAGACAGGTACTTAACGGAAAACCAGTCTGTGGGTTGTTTGGTTTTTTCCTGCTTTGGTACGCTGGCTGGCTGGCTAACTGCTGTAGTCTTTGGAGCTGGTTTCGTGTTCTTGTTTGCCATAAAATAGAAATAGTGAGTTGGTGTTCATTTGTTGTCATCTCTTTGTCATTGCCTGCCCATTCCTTCATATTTCATTGCGCTGTCTGCTTTTCCCAGTTTTCTGTAGGCCGTTGCCATGTAAGAAAGATCAATCCCACTCTTAGGGTTTAGGGCCAGTTCTTTATAGAATGCATCTAATGCTTGCTGGTAGTGGTCTGTAAAAAGGTTGGCCCTGCCAAGGTTAGACAAGGCATTAATATCTCTCGGGTTCAACCCCAGAGATATTTCAAATTGCTCTATGGCCTGGGGAAAATTTTTGGCTGCCATGTATATGCAGCCAAGGTTGTTTATGGCGTCTGCATTTTTGGGTTGCACGGCAATTATTTTCATCACATGCGTTTCTGCCGAGTCGAAATTGGCGCGGGCCATGTAAGCCTCTGCTATGCCATTTTGGGCAAAAACATATTCGGAATCCATTGGACGCATATTCCTGTAAAAGTAGATCGCAGAATCCAGATTGTGCAGCTTTGCGTAACTACGCCCCAGGTTGGTGTATAGGATCATATACTCTGGGTTTACCTCACTGCAGCGCTTAAAATATTTTATTGCTTCGCTGTAATTCTCCATAGAGAAATAAACGGTGCCCGTGTTGTTGAGTACAGTGGTGTTTTTAGGCGCCAGTTTTGCTGCAATAAGATCATGTGCAATTGCCGAATCGGGCATATGCTCCCGCTCGTAGATCCATCCCAGTTGTTCATGTACTTCCAGCCAGGTTGGTATAAGCTCGGCGGCTTTTTTCAGGTAGCCGATACTCTCCACATCTATTTTGTGTTTTACCACCGTGTCTTTTTCCTCTTCGTAATCTTCTGTAGTCATTGCATGGCCCAGCCACCAGTAAAGGCGGCCATCGTTTGGAGATTTTTCAATGTCAGTTTTATAGAGTGTTGTGTTATTTTTCCAGTCGCTGTTCCTGGCTATAGCCATGCCGCTGTATATAAGCAAAACCGGTACCAGCAAGGCAAGTACGCGGCTGGTTTTTAAAACGCCAGCATCTGTAGCCCCGGTTTTTATTATCCATTTTTCTATAGCCAGTGCAACAACAAGACAGACGCCGACGGAAGGGAAAAACAAAAACCGCTCGGCCATTTCTGCGCCAATGAGGAAGGGCAGGTTTGAAAATAATGCAAGAGTTACCAGGAAGAAAATAATCCCGAACGCCCAGGGGTCTTTTGTGTTTTTGATGAACCTGGATATGCCGAAATAAACAATGAGCAAGTATGCTGCCACCGATAGGAGCGCCCATACATCACCGAAGCCAACAAAAGGGATGCTATTGTATGCATAGCCGCACAGGAGCGGGTAGGGGACAACCAATAATTTCAGGTACTTGCCCAGTATAAGGAAGGAGGTTGCAAAACGGGATGCAACAGATGGTGCATTCACAAGTGCATTGTCTATAAATTCAATAGTTGAGTTTGGTTCGTTGGCGTGATACTTGTTCAATATCGCCGTCCTGACAATTAAGAAAATGATAGTGATCGCTACACATCCGGCCGTCATAAAAACCGCGCGGCGTTTATTGTCGTTTTTATAAAAGAAGAATAGCAATGGAATAATGACTAAAAAGGTGACTACAGTTTCCTTCGACAAAAAAGCAAGTGTGAAGGTTAAAAATCCGAACAGCAACTGGCTCACTTTCCCATCCGTCATGTAGCGCCAAAAGAGGTTGAGTGTCCAGAAGGCGAAGAAAAAACACAGCAGTTCATCGCGGCTTTTTATGTTTGCCACGATCTCCGTATGGATAGGGTGAATAGCAAAGAGCAGGGCTGCGATAAATGCAATGGCGACCTTTTTTTCATCAAAAAATTTATGAATAAAAAGGAAGAGCATCAGCACGCAGCCCACAAATGCGAGGATATTGAAGAAGTGGCCGACGGCGGGAGTGACGCCAAAGAATTGTATCTCTATGGCGAACATGATCATGGATAACGGCCGGTAAAAATCATTCTTTATGATGCCTATACCAAGGGTACGCGGTGTGGTAAGTATCTGTGGTATGGCGCTTATTCCTTTTGTTACAATGGTGTTTCCCTTCAGTACCATGCCATCGTCCAATGCGTAACCATTGAAGAGCGTATTGGCGTACACAAGAACAGAAATTACTGCCAATATCAGGCAGAGGTTTTTTATCGAAAGTGTTTTGCGAAATGCTTGTTTTTTTTCAATGGCGGGTGGTGCGGCAGGTAGTTTTGCCGTTGCAGCTTTTGGTATTTGGGAAGTATTTTTCTTAGCCATAAAGTCGGAAAATAATTTCAAAAAGGGTGACGCAATTTATTGAATTTTCCCCATCACATTATTGTGATAAATTGAAGATGAAATTTACTTAGTTATCGTCACTTGGCCATTGCATTATATTTTTGCACGCTATCTGGTTTCCCCAACTTTTGGAAGCTCGCTGACATAAAAGGAAGGTCAGCCTTGTTCCCAGGGTTCAGGGTGATTTCTTTACGAATATTATCTATTGCGGCCTGGTACTGATCCGTGAAAAAATAGGCATGTCCGAGATTGGAATATGCATTGGCATTTTGCGGGCTCAGCAGGATTGCTTTTTTAAATTCTTCAATGGCAGGCGCGAATTTTTTCGTAGCCATATAGATGCATCCGAGATTGTTCATTGCGTCAACATCATTGGGTTTTAATTCTATTGCTTTTTTTATGTAAACCTCGGCAGAGTCAAAGTTTTGCTTATTGGCATAGATCTCTGCAATGGTGCTGCGGGAGGGCGCATAGCTGTCCTCAGTTTGCTGTATTTTTTTCAGATGGACTAATGCAGAGTCAAATTGTTTTGCCTGCAAATATTTACGTGCCACCATGATCTCGGTATTTCTGTCTATCGGATAGATGCTGAAAATAGTGCTGTTGAGGACCGTAAAAGAATGTGCTTTTTTAGAGAAGTTGAAATCATTGGGGTGCCCGCGAAAATTGGTAAGGAAGTAATCGGCGTCCTGGCTGTTTACCATCTTTATCCGTTGCCTATCTTTTTCAGGTAATATCATCAGGTTGTAGCTGAGCGGCGCTTCAAGGTTTGTGGCCACTTTTATAGTGTCTGCTTTGCTGGCTGCGAGCACATATTCAAGGCCCTGCTTGTAGCTGCAACCCCAATAATCGAGTTCATAGTTTTTGCGCAGGTATTCGTTTTCGTGCGACACCAGCTCATTGAAATACACTTGTTGAAATGGATGGTTCATGACCATAAAATAAGCCACTAATACGAGCTGTGCAACGCATACGGATTGAACAAATATCCGGTACTTGTTTTGCACCGAATTGAGTATTTTGTTGATAAAGTAAATAGAGACAAGGATGAAGGAAGGATATGTAAAGTACAGGTGCCTCCAATCGTCATAAATAACGGAATGTAAAATAAGCACTCCAAATATTGGCGCTGTAAAGCAGAGCAGGTAAAGCACGAAATTTCTTTGGTTCGTGTTTTGCAGAAAAAGCAATGGTTTTTTAAAGAAGTCCCAGGCGATCACCACTATTCCTGCAAAGCCCGTAAGCAGCCAGAGTACTGGAGTAGTGATAAAAAACCATATCGGGAAATAGGTAAGTGGAAGTTCCTTTGCCGGTATGAACTGGCCGTTCAATAGAACTTTAAAATCCCAATCATTGTAATGAGAAAAGCTCGTAAAAGATTCGATAAAGTTATAAATAGGGCTGGGCCATAGGTATGGCCACGCCGCATAAAGGATAATGCAAAATCCGCTGGTGTAGGCCAGCATATTGTAATATATTTTTTTCGGTTCCGTTTTTTTTTCTTTTCCCAAGACAAGGTCCATGAAAAGGAAAATAAGGATAAATGCAAGCAGCATAATTCCCATTACCCTGATGCTTGTAGCATAGCCCGCCGCGAGGCCAAGCAGGAAAAAAAGCCATGGTCTATTTTTGTCGAAAGCAAACTTTGCAATCGTGAATGTTATGACGAACATACTGAGGAAAGGCAGGTCTTTCGAGTTAAAGAACGAATGCGCAAACATGCGGGGCGACAGGTACAGCATGAGGAACGCAAGGACCGCAAGGAATTTATTCCGGTATAGTTTGAACACGAGGACATAAAATGAAAATGCGCCCAGCAGGAACAAAAGATGCGTTACCAAATGCCGCATCAGGAAGATGTCTCTGGTGTCGGTAAGGTTGAGCCATTTTTCTGTCACTTCAAGCAGCAGTTCAAAGCCAACGCCGTAGTTTTTGTCTTGTGATGAGAATATTGCGGGGTCGCCATGAGCGGCATAGTTATAGCTCAAGGTACCCAATACTTTTTGCGAGGCTTCGTCCCAGCCGATGCCATAAGTTGGGAACACTATAAGACCTATCACCAGGGCAATAGAAAACAGCACAATGCCGGGGAGATAAGTGGAAAATTTCTCTTTCATGATGATGTCACAAATTGGTGCATGGGTACTAAAGTAGAAAAAATATTGGATGGAATAAATGAATTTATGTACACGGTGACGCCTATATGCCTCCCGGCATTTCATTTCGTGTTTTCATAACCGGCGAAATTTGGATATTGTTGGTTGGCTTATTTTTCAACAAGCGCTTTTGTGCGCGGCGTACTCTCGTATTTTTTGAAGTGTTTAATAATGTTTTTGGGTAAGGTTATCCATGCATCATTATCGGCTGTAAGCTTTTCAAGGAGGTATTTATAACCGTTGAACATGGGTTCGTTTGCCGAATGATGAGGTTGCAAATGGGTAGAGATCACGACAACGCCCCCTGTTTTCTTTATCTTCTCCGCGAGCTTGAAAATCCATTCCCAATACACGCGGGCGCTAATGCCTAATGTGCCATAAATATCGTCCTGCGGTACGGTTACCGGAAGCACGGGTATTCCGCAGCGCATGTACGGGAATACTGTGCAGCATCCATTGTTTGAGTTCTTATTATTCCTTTGAAAGTCGCAGTTGGGAACGCTGCTGTCATATAGGAAACCTGCATTTAACAGGCCTTCGCATAGATTATTATTCCTGGATAACCATGGCGCCCTGTATCCTATCTCGTCAGATTTGGCAATTGTTTCAATAATGTTGTGCGATGATTTCAGATGCGCAAAAAGTTTGCCCTTCGGCAGGTTCGGTAGCACAGGGTCATGATCGTAACCATGCGCGCCAATTTCGTGGCCATTATTCAATAAAGTCCCGATCCAGTTTTTTGTTTTTGCGGACTTAATATCCAATGGTACTACATACCATGATGATGTGATATTGTTTTTTTCTTCAGCCCCAACAAATTTTTTCAACCAGTTGTCGTTATTGAAAGCCCAGGGGGTATCAATATCATGCGTAAATGCAACGGCATACTTTTTACTGCCAGGCCATTTAAAAGCCTGCTTGCCGGACCGGCCATCGATATAACTGAAAATATCGGAGCTCAGGTCTATGGGGTATCTTGGGAAATCAGGAAGATTTGCGATCTTCGTTTCCGTTGTCATGGCTTTTGCCATTAACCCTATGAACCAAACCGGAAGCTTTGTATAGTCGAAAGGTAATATCCCGGTAATTGGAACGGACAGATGTGAACCATGGTACTCTTCATTTCGTATCACCCTTATGGTTTCTTTCACGTCAAAAAGACATTCCACTTCACCATGCGTCCTGGTAATAAGCGGCAACGGGATACTAGTACCCTGCTGGTATGTAGCTAATATCTCTGTTTCTGGCAATAATGTGGTGTTAACCAAGCCACTAAGGATGGGAGATAAGAATTCGTAATTGTCCATCCATTCGGGTGAAATAGAAGGAGAAAGCTTTATCCTGTACAATGACGACATAATTTACATGTTTTATCAACAAGCGAAAATCATGTTTCAGGTGGCGGGTAGAAATAAAAAGTATTTAGTTTTCGATAAATAGTTGTATAAATGTAGTGTGTTTTTGTTAATTATCAAGTAGTTACAAATATTTTTTTACAAACGAAATGATAATAGTTATATATAATTTAAAGGTTGGCGAATTTTTATTAATAATTTTCAGTTAGTTTTTCAGGAAAAAATCTTTGAAAGCCTTGCCAGTCGCAACAAATTAGGTTGTTTGACTTGTGAAATAATCACATATTGAATAACATCATTTTAACGTATGTTATTGGAAGTTTTATGTATTCTGGCCTAAATCGCAGTTATTTAGTAGCAATTGTATAGGTTTTCACGGGAGATTGGACTGCAAAGTCCCGGAAATTTAGAGAGCACTTTCGGACCCGCCGTTACGAATTGTTATAGCCGGGTAAAAATGGAATTGACGGTTAAGGTGAAAGAAGATCGAAAGGAAGGGAAATGACCAGCAAAATATTTCGTGCCAAATTTTTCAAAATATGGGACTTCGGTTGCGGTTATTCACACGTTGTTAATAAATAATCATGTAATTGTGAAAAGTAAGATATAAAATTGCCCTAATTTTAGTTTTAATATGGACATAAAATTCGCACTCTTGCTAAGAGATTATTAATGTTTCTAAGGAAATCTGCGTATATATTTAGTGCTGTAAATTTACGTGTATTGTATAATGAAATGGGATTAATATTAGTATTAAAAAATGTCAATAAAATTAATGGTAAACTTATCCGGCTTTACGTTGGGAATTCGATAAAGTTTCCCTACTTTTAACGCAATTTAACTCTTAAATAACTAATTAACAGGCAATAAGGATTTATCGAGCATTAATGAATGCAATTCCGATTATAGATATTACCCTTAATATCCAACCAAAATAATGGGTGGATAGGGGTATATTTGCTTATAAGCTTATCGATGAAATGGTTGCTGCTTAAAGGATTCCGGCTTATCGGTGATAGGGATAAAGAGAGAAAAGTTAAGATTAATTGAACGGTAAATTGAACAAAAAAAGTTAACAGGAATAACATACATTAACATAGGTATTTGCCATTACATTGCAGCTATTGCTTTTAAGATAAGTGTAGTTGTATTTTGATTATAAAAGTTTCAATCAGGTATTATGAAAAAACTCTACTTTCTGCTCATTTTGGTTTGTCTGAATTTTGCAAGTTTCGCAACAACTTGGCATTCTTTCGGAACCGGGAACGCCGATGATCTGTCAAGTTGGTGGTCTTCACCAGGTGGTACAGGGTCCAATCCGACTTCCTTTGCAACGCCGGGTGATATCTGGAGCATGGAGTCGTCTTTGACGAGCAATACAGGAGGAGCCTGGACACTTGGAGGAACCCTGATCGTTGGTAGCGTTAATTTTACGCCCAACCTCGATACTATAGATATAGGCGGCGACCTGGACCTGACAGGCTCTGCCTATTTTGCCGCAAATAATCTTCTGAACATAAACATAAAAGGTAATTTAAGCGTTACAGGTACAGCAACGTTTGATAATCCTATTGCCTTCCCCGGTGAAAATTTTATCCATTTTTCCAATCACTCGTCAACTATTGCTGCCCCACAGACAATTACCTGGACAACTTCAAGTGGAGGAAACGAATATACCGATTTTACCGTTGACGCTGGTTGCGTGGTGAGTCTTAGCTCAGACCTGGCACTGCCCGGTTTTGCAACAGTTGGAGGTATGGGTATTACCCCGGCCGGCTTAACTGTAGAGGGAAAACTTATCTGCGGCACCTGGGTCATTTCCGATCCAAATTCTTCCGATGCGGTTAATATTAACAGCGGGTCTTC
>JABDBX010000014.1:0-5906 GCA_013288445.1 Bacteroidota bacterium | reverse complement strand
GCCGGCTTAACTGTAGAGGGAAAACTTATCTGCGGCACCTGGGTCATTTCCGATCCAAATTCTTCCGATGCGGTTAATATTAACAGCGGGTCTTCAATTTACACGGCTAATACCAGTGGTATGGACGGAACTGTTGATCTTGTATTCAGCACTACATTTAGTGGTGGGGCAAATTATATATATAATGGCACTGCTGCGCAGGTAACCGGTACTTCACTGCCGTCGGCATTCAGTTCTCCCGGTTCTGTTACTATTAATAATACATCAGGTGTTCAGTTATCACAGGCCACTAGTTTTGCAGACAATGACACGCTTAACCTTGCGAACGGTAATTTCGACCTCAATAGTTTTGCGCTAACATTTAATACAGCAAGTGGATATATACAAGTTGACAACGGAACTATCAGCACGGCGCCAACCTTCTCTGTTGCCAATGCTGTGAATGTAGTTTATACGAATTTGAATTATGGCGGTACGGCATCCACAAGCTCCATAACTACGGGCGCTGAATTACCGACATCGTCAACGAACCTTAATAACCTGACAGTAAATAAGACAGGCGCTGTAATTACGTTAGGCTCATCGCCAACGGTGAATGGTGCAACAGCACTTACTGCGGGCCAATTGTCGTTAGCCGCCAATACCCTTACCATAAATGGTTCGTTGAGCGAAGGCGGTACGAATAATCTTATAGGCAGTTCATCTTCCAACCTTGTAATTAATGGAACAGGATCGTTGGGTACTTTGTCTTTCGATCAAACAACCCCAGGTACCAGCAACGAACTTTCGTCACTTACGTTAAACCGCACATCGTCAGGTTCTGTGACTTTAGGCAATGACCTTGATGTCAACAGCAGCCTTACGCTTACAGCGGGTAATATTACTATAGGCGCCAACAACCTGATCCTGGGAACTTCGGCAACCGTATCGGGTTCGCCATCGTCCTCGAACATGATCATTACCAACAGCACTGGCCAGGTAAGGAAACAGTTTAGCGCAAATGGTTCGTTTACTTATCCGATAGGGGAGACCAGCAACTATACGCCAATAACACTTAGCGTGAGCGGTAGCGGGTATTCCAATGCTTATGTTGGAGCAAACGTAACTGCTGCTAAAGACCCGAACAACGCGAATACGAATGACTATCTCAACCGTTACTGGAGTGTATCGACATCAGGAGTATTGAGTCCGTCATATTCTGTAACGAGTGCATCTTATATAACAGGAGCCGGAACAGATGTACATGGTACAGAAAGCAATATTTCTGCTGGCCAGTATCCCGGTTCATTGCCCTGGGCTAAGTTCGGTGCAGTAAATACAAGTACACATACGCTGTCAACAACGGCGGTAACGAGCGCTACAAGCCAGTTCAGCGGTATTACCACAGCAGGCCCCACAGTTAGCAGTTCTGCCAATGTGACTATATGTATTGGCGGCTCGGCATCACTTACTGCTTCGGGCGGTACCGGCGATCCTACCCTGACCTATGCGTGGACGCCTTCTGCTGGGCTCAGCGTAACAACCGGCACGGCGGTTACGGCAACCCCTACAGTAACTACAACATATACGGTAACGATAACAGACGGCAATGGCTTTACAGGTACTGCGACCACACAGGTAAGTGTGAACACAGTACCTACAGCAACCGGTGTTGGCAATGACGGCCCGATATGTGCAGGCGGTTCCGTGAATTTATCAGCGACAGGTGCAACAGGTACGACTACTTATGCATGGAGTGGACCATCATTATCATCGGCCACTATAGCCAATCCAAGTGCAACACCAACGGTTACCAGCGTGTATAGCCTCACGGTAACAGATGGCAGCGGAGGTTCCGGTTGTAGCTCCAGCTATACCACAACAGTATCTGTTAATCCGGCTCCCTCGGCGGCACCAACCAACAATGGCCCTATCTGTTCCGGTGGAACAGCAACATTAACAGCCAACTCTTCCGGCGCTACAACATGGTCATGGACAGGGCCGGGTAGTTTCAGTACTACTTTGCAAAATCCTACGGTAACACCTACAGTAACAACAACATATTCATTAACAGTCGGCGCTACTGGTGGCTGCGGTTCAAGCCCAAGCTATACAACTGTGGTAAGCGTGAACCCTACACCTGTTGCTGCGCCAACGAGTGGCACCATTTGCTCCGGAGGAACAGCTACATTAACAGCTAACTCAACAAATGCAACCACATGGTCGTGGTCTGGCCCGGGTAGTTTTAGTTCTACTTTGCAAAACCCTACGGCTACTCCTACGGTAACTACTACCTACTCATTGACAGTAAGCAGCGCAAGCTGTTCGCCGGGGACTGTATATACTACAGTAGTAACTGTAAACGCAGTTCCGGTAGCTGCACCCACAAACAGCGGTACAGTATGTGCAGGAGGAACTGTGACCTTGAATGCAAACTCTACGGGAGCCGCTACCTGGTCGTGGACCGGCCCCGGAAGCTTTAGCTCTACTTTACAAAACCCTACGGCTACACCAACTGTAACTACTACATATTCTTTAACTGTAACTGATGGCAGCGGCAACCCTGGATGCAGCCCCGGCACAGTATATACAACAGCAGTCACAGTTAACTCGGTGCCTACCGCTGCACCTACAAACAGTGGCACGATCTGCGCGGGTGGAACAGCAACTTTAAACGCAAATTCCACGGGCGCTACTTCATGGTCATGGACGGCGGCTGGTGGCTTTAGCTCTACGGCACAGAATCCTACGGCTACCCCAACAGTAACAACAACGTATTCGTTAACCGTTAGCGCGAGTGGCCCAGGTTGCAACCCATCAACGGCATATACTACTACCGTTTCTGTGAATGCTAACCCAACAGCGGCACCCACAAACAGCGGGCCCGTAACTTCAGGCGGACCGGTTACTTTAACTGCAAACTCAACTGGCGCCACTGCATGGTCTTGGAGTGGCCCGGGTGGCTTTAGCTCAACACTGCAAAACCCAACTGCAAATCCAGTAGTTACCACAACGTATTCGTTAACTGTGAGCGGTTCCGGTTGCACACCGTCAACAGTATATACCACAACTGTTATTATCAGCGGGGTTTCATCATCATTGTGGTATTCTTCCCATTCCGATGGTAATGATGATGCAACTGATCTGAACAACTGGTGGTCGAACCCTGATTCTACAGGTGTACACCCAACTAACTTCACCACTCCGGGGCAGACATTTGTGATGGAGACGGATATGAGCACGACCACTCCCACTTGGAAAATAACTGGTACGCTGGACATTATAGATGGCGTTTCGTTTTCCCCTAATTCAGATACTATATATGTAGGTGGCGATCTTAATTTATCCGGTTCGGCATATTATGCGCCTAATAATCTTGAAACGATAAATCTTAATGGCAATTTAAGTGTTGCGGATATGGCAACATTTGATAATCCCATTGCTTTCCCCGGTGAAAACTTTGTTCATTTTGTAAACTCGTCTTCTACTTATAGCAGCCCGCAGACAATTACCTGGACAACGTCAAGCACGGGAAATCAATATACCGATTTTACAGTTGACGCTGGTTGCGTGGTGAGCCTTAGCTCAGACCTGGCACTGCCCGGTTTTGCAACAGTTGGCGGCATGGGTATTACCCCTGCCGGCTTAACTGTAGAGGGAAAACTTATCTGCGGCACCTGGGTCATTTCCGATCCAAATTCTTCCGATGCGGTTAATATTAACAGCGGGTCTTCAATTTACACGGCTAATACCAGTGGTATGGACGGAACTGTTGATCTTGTATTCAGCACTACATTTAGTGGTGGGGCAAATTATATATATAATGGCACTGCTGCGCAGGTAACCGGTACTTCACTGCCGTCGGCATTCAGTTCTCCCGGTTCTGTTACTATTAATAATACATCAGGTGTTCAGTTATCACAGGCCACTAGTTTTGCAGACAATGACACGCTTAACCTTGCGAACGGTAATTTCGACCTCAATAGTTTTGCGCTAACATTTAATACAGCAAGTGGATATATACAAGTTGACAACGGAACTATCAGCACGGCGCCAACCTTCTCTGTTGCCAATGCTGTGAATGTAGTTTATACGAATTTGAATTATGGCGGTACGGCATCCACAAGCTCCATAACTACGGGCGCTGAATTACCGACATCGTCAACGAACCTTAATAACCTGACAGTAAATAAGACAGGCGCTGTAATTACGTTAGGCTCATCGCCAACGGTGAATGGTGCAACAGCACTTACTGCGGGCCAATTGTCGTTAGCCGCCAATACCCTTACCATAAATGGTTCGTTGAGCGAAGGCGGTACGAATAATCTTATAGGCAGTTCATCTTCCAACCTTGTAATTAATGGAACAGGATCGTTGGGTACTTTGTCTTTCGATCAAACAACCCCAGGTACCAGCAACGAACTTTCGTCACTTACGTTAAACCGCACATCGTCAGGTTCTGTGACTTTAGGCAATGACCTTGATGTCAACAGCAGCCTTACGCTTACAGCGGGTAATATTACTATAGGCGCCAACAACCTGATCCTGGGAACTTCGGCAACCGTATCGGGTTCGCCATCGTCCTCGAACATGATCATTACCAACAGCACTGGCCAGGTAAGGAAACAGTTTAGCGCAAATGGTTCGTTTACTTATCCGATAGGGGAGACCAGCAACTATACGCCAATAACACTTAGCGTGAGCGGTAGCGGGTATTCCAATGCTTATGTTGGAGCAAACGTAACTGCTGCTAAAGACCCGAACAACGCGAATACGAATGACTATCTCAACCGTTACTGGAGTGTATCGACATCAGGAGTATTGAGTCCGTCATATTCTGTAACGAGTGCATCTTATATAACAGGAGCCGGAACAGATGTACATGGTACAGAAAGCAATATTTCTGCTGGCCAGTATCCCGGTTCATTGCCCTGGGCTAAGTTCGGTGCAGTAAATACAAGTACACATACGCTGTCAACAACGGCGGTAACGAGCGCTACAAGCCAGTTCAGCGGTATTACCACAGCAGGCCCCACAGTTAGCAGTTCTGCCAATGTGACTATATGTATTGGCGGCTCGGCATCACTTACTGCTTCGGGCGGTACCGGCGATCCTACCCTGACCTATGCGTGGACGCCTTCTGCTGGGCTCAGCGTAACAACCGGCACGGCGGTTACGGCAACCCCTACAGTAACTACAACATATACGGTAACGATAACAGACGGCAATGGCTTTACAGGTACTGCGACCACACAGGTAAGTGTGAACACAGTACCTACAGCAACCGGTGTTGGCAATGACGGCCCGATATGTGCAGGCGGTTCCGTGAATTTATCAGCGACAGGTGCAACAGGTACGACTACTTATGCATGGAGTGGGCCATCATTATCATCGGCCACTATAGCCAATCCAAGTGCAACACCAACGGTTACCAGCGTGTATAGCCTTACGGTAACAGATGGCAGCGGAGGTTCCGGTTGTAGCTCCAGCTATACCACAACAGTATCTGTTAATCCGGCTCCCTCGGCGGCACCAACGAACAATGGTCCGATATGTTCGGGAGGTACCGTTACATTGACTGCTGCCTCAACAGGAGCAACCGCATGGTCCTGGGCAGGGTCTAACGGATTTACTTCAACGGCTCAGAATCCAACAGATGTACCAAGTGTTACAACAACGTATTCATTAACAGTAAGCACCACTGGTTCAGGTTGTAGTTCCGGTGTGGTCTATACAACTTTGGTTAGTGTGAATCCTGCTCCGGTTGCAGCTCCAACAAGCAGCAGCCCTATATGCAATGGCGGAACGCTAAACTTATTTGCGAATTCAAGTAATGCAACGTCTTGGTCCTGGACCGGCCCGGGCTCATTTAGCTCTACTTTACAAAACCCTACAGACGCGCCAACGGCCAACGGTACTTATTCCTT
>JABDBX010000013.1 GCA_013288445.1 Bacteroidota bacterium | reverse complement strand
CATCGCCCATCGAGCCAAACGCCCAATCAAAACTTATTTTCCCACCATTCCTAACAAATCCTCCCTCCCACACGCCTTATTAATAACGGGTTAAACAAATTCTCTTTATTATCAAATATTCCATACTTTGTTACCTATTCTAAACCACACACTATGAAATACCTATACCTTACGCTGCTCCTATCCTTTGTTTCGTGTTGCTCTTATGCACAGATAGGCCCTATAAACGGCGCTGCCAATGTTTGCGTAGGCGCGACCCTTACCCTCACCGACACCTCTGCGGGCGGCATATGGAGTACCGGGGATGCTACTATTTCCATAGCTGGCACGGGCGATACCGCTGTTATCACCGGCGTTAGCGCAGGTTTAGCTTCAGTTACTTATACCATTGGCGGCAGCTATGTTACTTCTATGTTTTCTGTTAACCCGCTGCCGCAACGTCATTCTCTCTATAGCGAAGGCGGCTATTGCGCCGGAGGAGTAGGCGCACCCATCGTCATCGACACCCCTGATGCCGGATATAGTTATCAGTTGCTGTATAGTGGCAGTGCTATAGGTACTCCAATTTCAACAAGCGGTACCCCATTTTCTTTTGGCATCTTTACTGTGCCGGGTGTTTATTCAGTAAAAGCGACCAATCTCGTATCCGGTTGTCAACAGCTTATGTTAAATAGTATTGCAGTATCAATAATCCCCACACCTCCTACCCCTGTGCTAACAATTGGCAGCGGTAGCCCATGCACAGGAGGGCCGGGAACTGACCTTAGAATAGCAAGTTCAGTTCCAGGTGCTTTTTATCAACTATACATTGGATCAACTCCGATAGGTTCTGCTATTCCGGGTACCGGAGGTTATGTTGATTTCGGCGCTGCACCTATGAGTGGAACATACGGAGCAACGGCTACAGATATGGCAACGGGCTGTACAAGTGGCGCTGCGGGAATTTCGCTTTCTCTTCTACCCCACCCCGGTTATATAATAGGAGCCACTGGCGTATGTACCGGTGCCACCACCACCCTCAGTGACACCACAACCGGCACTTGGAGCAGTGGCAATCCAGCGATAGCCACAATAGGCGCATTATCAGGTATAGTCACAGGCACAGGCGTAGGTTCTGCGGCCATCACGTTTACATCAACCGTAGGTTGTACGGTAACCACCACAGTATCCGTAACCAGCACCCTGCCACCCTCTTCCGGCCCATCAACAGTCTGCGCCGGGTCGTACATATCTATAACCGACACCGCTACCGGCGGCGTGTGGAACAGTAGCAATACTGCGGTCGCTACTGTGGGGTCTGCTACGGGCAGTGTGCTTGGTGTTGCTGCGGGAACCGCTAATATATCTTACACCATTGGCGGCTCATGCGGCTTAGTTACCCATACTGTAACTGTGTTGCCAACTCCTGCTACTATAACCGGGGTCAGCAGCGTATGCAATGGCGACCCCACTACGCTTTACGATGCCACACCCGGCGGCGTTTGGGGCAGCCTCGATACTGGAGTGGCAACTATTAACCCGAGCACCGGTGCCGCGGTAAGCCTTTCTCCCGGCCTTGCTCATATTCTATACACCTCCGGTGCTTGTAGCGCACATACCATTATAACCGTTGACCCAAGACCAGTGGTTACAGGAGCCAACATTGTATGTGTTTACGACACTATAATGTTGGGCACATCCATCTATGGTACCTGGACCACCAGCGACCCCGGCATTGCAACGGTCGATTATTATGGGCGTGTCACCGGCGTTACTCCCGGTGCTGCCGTTATCACCAGCAATGCATATTCCACCGGTTGCGCCACCAGCCACCCGGTCACCGTGCATACCACCTGCTCAGGTATGCCGGTTGCGGGCATAGCCCACCTGGGCAGCCCCACCAATTGCAGCGGAAACCAGAACAAACTTTACCTCACCGGATACAGCAATATCTGCGGCACCGGCTTTCAGTGGCAGTCTTCTATTGACTCCCTTACCTGGAGCGATGTACCCGGCGCAACATTCGACTCTGTGGCTGTGAACCCGGAGGCAAACCTGTATTACCGCTGCTTAGTCAAGTGCTATTCCAGCGGCATGTCGTCTTACTCTACCCTGGTGCATGTGGGCATCTACAACACCATTACCAGCCATGGCACGCTCAATACGCCATCTTACTTTTGCAATGGCCCCGGCTTCCTGCTCACCACCTGCGGCATAGCGCCCGGCACCAACGTACTCACCTACTATGGCGATGGCTCGCACGACAGCGTTCATCTTTTTTCCTATAGTTATGATTCCACAACCACAGATACCATCCTTCATGCCTACCAACTCTCCGGCGCTTATACCGTAAAACAGGTATTACGCGATGGCCTCACGCGGCAGGATTCCATCACGTTCTCTTACAACTACACTTACTGCCGCACCCTGCCCATATCTTTCTACTTCGATACCAATGGCGATTCTGTTTTAGATGCCGGCGATGGCTATCTATACCGGCCTATCACTACAGAGGTGGACTCTAATGGCATATCCATAGATACCATCACGGCCATTAGCGGCTTCTACTACAAAGCCCTGGGTGATTCGGGCACTGTTTATACATTCAGGGTCTTATCGTTCGATACCAGCTTGCACATGTGGAGCCCAGCCTCCGGCATACTCTACGATACCATCAATGCTTTCGTAAACAATTACCCTACAAAATATTTTGGCTTTTACTGCTCGTCAACAACCAATTTCAACCTGGCCATACATGCCGATATGAACTGCGGCAGGCATTGGGCATGGGGCTGCATCAACGTACAAAACACCTACTGCACACCGGAGAGTACAGTGATCGTTATGAACTTCAGTCCAAAGTACATCTTCGCCAATTCCAGCCCTGCCCCATATTCGGTGGTTGGCAATACGGTTACCTGGCATATGCCGCCCGTCTCAGTTTATGCCGCATACGACCAGTGGCCCAATATCTGGTACAACCTCACCATACCCGGCCTTTGGCTGGTAACCGGCGATACGGTCAATTCAAATTACAAGGTCAACCCCTACACCGGCGATGTGGATACCACCAACAATTACTTAGCTCGGGTGGATACCATCATTTCGTCCTACGACCCTAATTTAATGACCGTAAGTCCGGCAGGCAACATTATACCCTGCACCAAACTGGAATATACCATTGACTTTGAAAACACCGGAAACGATACCGCACACAATATTTATGTGATGGATACCCTGTCTGACAACATAGACCCGCATAGCATAAAGGTGGTTTCTGCAACGGCGGTAATGAATATCACTATTATTAAAGACGGCCCCCACAGCATTGTGAAGTTCGACTTCCCAAACATCAACCTGCTTGATAGCTCGCATTACAACCTTTGCAACGGCCAGGTGAGATTTACGGCTATGGCCAAAACCGGCCTGCCCGATGGCGCAACCATTTACAACCATGCAGGTATCTTCTTCGATGATAATCCGGTAGTTATGACAGACACCGCTATAAACACTATAGGCATCAGCCCCATCAACGGACCGTCCGTTGTTTGCAACACACAAAGCATCCGCCTGTCCGATGCCTCTGCAGGCGGCACATGGACAAGCGGCATCGCCACTACTGTTGCCGGGGGATTGGTAACCGGTATCTCTGCCGGCACCAGCCTCATCACCTATACCATTGCCAATACTTGCGCATCCAGGTCCGTGACAAAGCTGGTAACTGTAAACCCTGCGGTAACACCAGCAGTATCTGTATCGGCAAGCCCTACGGCGCACGACAGCATTTGCGAAGGCACTACTGTATCATTCGCACCGACGCCCACCAACGGCGGCACATACCCCACCTACGAATGGGTCATAAACGGGACACTGATAGGTGTGGGCAGCGCCTATAGCTACACACCTGCAAACGGCGATATTGTGGCTACCAAACTCACCAGTAGCGCCACCTGCGCCCTTCCAGATACTGCTGTGGGGTCAGTAACAATGACTGTACTCCCCTATGCAAGTCCTTCAGTTACCATTGGCGCATCGGCAGGCACGCATATCAGCGTAGGACTGTCAGATACGCTGGTTGCAGTAGCCACCGGCGCTGGCACTGCTCCCTATTACCAGTGGTACATAAATGGCAACCCGGTACCCGGCGCCACCAACCAAACGTTCATATATGACCATTACTTTAATGACGATGTTGTTAGCTGCGAGGTAACCGCCAACGGCATGTGCGCCACTTCATCTTCGTCAAATACGATCACGGTGACGCTTTATAATAACACAGGTATTAATGGGCTCGATGCAAAACAGGGAATATCCATATTCCCTAACCCGAACAATGGTGCATTTACCATCCGGGGATCAGTTGGTTTAGAAACAGAAGAAGTATCAATAGAAATTACAGATATGCTCGGACAGTTGGTTTATAGGAATAAATTGGTTGCCTCCGGCGGGAATATTAATGAACCTATTGCCCTAAGCAATACTTTCACAGATAGCATCTATATATTGAGGATCCATTCGGAAAGCGGGAACAGGGTTGTACATTTTGTTGTGGGGAAGTAAACTCACGACTTTAAAAAGCGAGGCACGTTTCTTTTTTGTCTTTAAAACCTTCGTATATTCGTAAAAAATAGAGCTATGAATATGCTTGTTATAGACAATAAGTCGTATGTGGTTTTGCCAATAGAAAGCTATGAGGCACTGCAAAAGAAAGCAGCGCTAAAAACACGACCAGAAAAAATAATATCTATTGAGGAGGCGCGGGCACACAGCAAAAAATTGATCAGGAAGTGGGCTGGAGAGAAGTAGTGGTTAAAGAAGCCGTAGCCCACAGCATTGCTGAAGTTGCTTGGTACATAGAGTCTAAAGGACTAATAGCCACAGCGGAGCGTTTTACGGATTGCGTGTATGATTTCCTGATAAAGCTGTCTGATTCGCGTAGAACCCATGCCGTATGCCGTGATCCGGCAAGAGCGATTCTTGGGTATAAGTGTATTTCATACAAAAAGAAATACACAATTGTATTTTTGGAAACTAACGACAACCTGGTAATTTGTGAGTTCCTTCCTTCAAAAAATATCCATTGGTAAACGCTAAAATACCAAGAAAAATGCGCTAATCTGTTACTTACGATTTCGTAATGGTTAGTCATTTTCTTGCTACTTTGTCTCCGCATCGCTACAACAGACTGCCCGGCATACAATGCGGGCGTGAGTTGATGTTGGCTGCACCCAAAAAACCCGCCATTTTGCTCCCTTCCTTATTTCATTAACGCCATTTTGTCATTTAATTTTTTACAATTACGCCATATAGTCGCATTTATCCACATGGCATCGCGTTTGCAATGGTAAAGCAAACACTAAAAAAACAAATTTTATGTACTACAAAAGAAATTATGCCGTATCGCCACGCACCATCGGCGGATTTATCGAAGACGTATTCCAGAATGGCTGGGCTAATGATGCTGTTCCTGCTTCTGTACCTGTGAATATTCACGAAACAGATAAAAGCTATGAATTGCATGTAGTTGCACCTGGCTTTAAAAAGGAAGACTTTAAGCTGAACATCCAGGACCGGAACACCTTGCAGGTAACAGGCGAACAGAAGGCAAAGGAAGAAACTGCCGAGCCACAGGAAGGCAAATGGATCAGGAGCGAGTTCAGGGCCAAGTCCTTTAAGAGGAGCTTTACCCTCAACGACAAGGTGGACAACACCAAAATAGCCGCTAAATATGAAGATGGCGTATTGGTGGTGACCTTGCCAAAAAAGGAAGTTAGCGAGCCAGCTACTATTGAAATAGCGGTGAACTAAACCCCAAAGACCACAAACCCCCAACCCCTAAAGGGGAGCTTCCCTTATTACCTACCCCCAACGCCTAAAGAAGGAGCCGACTTTGAAGCTTTTGATTTTGCTTGATAGATGGTTCCCCTTTAGGGGTCAGGGGTTTCTAAAACCTCAAACCCCTAAAGGGGAGGCATCTATGCCGAGGGCTTTGCACCTGCTAAATAGATGGTTCCCCTTTAGGGGTCAGGGGTTTTAGGGTAACGGGGTAAAAAAACTACAAAACCTGTAAGCCGGATCCTGTATCCCGGGTTTCCCCGGAACGGCTATCATTTATCTGGGATGCTGCTCACGCAACACCTCTAGCTGCCAACCCACGAACTCCGGCGAGCCGCCGTCAGGCGCCCGTATATTTGGCATTTCAGCGCGCAAGGTTTACCCTTAGTCGTTGTTGCCAATGACTACCGTAGTCTCTTACACTACTTTTTCACCCTTGTCCGCCGTAGCTTTTCAGCGAAGGAGGACTTGTCTGCAAAAGCTCTTCAGCTAAATTTGACTTATCCGCCTACGGCAAGACGGTTATTTTCTGTGGCACTGTCTGTTCCCGATGAATCAGGACCTACCCGTTAGGTAGTGCGCTGCTCTTTGCTGTCCGGACTTTCCTCCCGTATTGCTACAGGCGATAACCCGGTTTTGTAGAACCGCGAAAATACGATAATATGCACAACCTTTTAAGCTTTCTGCTATTCAATTATACTACGCAAGGGATAAATTTGCGAGTTTCATTTTGGTAGAAAAATCGAAGAACTGTCATGGTGAGCCCCGCCGAACCATGACATGTTGAAATTATGTTTGAAGCTAAATCGGAGTACAAGCACATAAATTTGTCCCTTGCGCGGTATGAGTAAAGATGTAGTGAAACTAAACACAAAGGGCACAAAGTTGAACCACGAAGAACACAAAGGCGCTTGTGGCCTTTGTGGCATTAAAACGACACAAAAAAATATTAACCTATTAACCAATTAACTTATTAACCTATTAACTTATTAACCAATTAACTTGTTAACCAATGAAAAGGATAATAACGTTTCTGACAGGCCTGCTTACCCTGGCAATTAGCTATTCTACCGGCGCACAACAAAAGGCTACAGCAAAAGACCAATCGCTTCTGTGGCGCATAAGCGGCAAGCACATGGCAAAACCATCATTCCTTTTCGGCACCATCCATCTCATCTGTATCGACGATTATGTATGGACAGAGAAAATGAAACAAAGCCTGGCCAACAGCGAAAAAATATGCCTGGAAATGAACCTGAACGACCCTGCGGTAGTGATGCAGGCTACAATGGGATTGCTGGATACCAGTGGCAAAAAACTGGAAGACTACTTTACCCCGGAACAATTCAAACTGGTAAAAAGCTACTTGAAAGACAGCATCGGCATGGATATTTCGCTATTTGAGCAAATGAAACCCATAGCGCTGCAAAGCATCATTGGCACCACTGGTCTCAACTGCGACAACCCTATATCTTACGAAGACAGCATTATGAAAACCGCCCTCAACGACAAAAAGGAGATAATGGGGCTGGAAGAACCTAAAGAACAGATTGACGTGCTTGGAAGCATTTCCGCCGATACGGTAGTAAAACAACTGATGGCAGACATTCAAAGCAACAATACAAATGACAGCGAATACTGGCGACTGGTATCGGCCTACAAAAGGCAAGACCTTCCTGCCCTCTTCTCCCTCATCACTTCCTCCAAAGAACTCGGCGATGACCTGGGCGTTTTCCTCAATGACAGGAACAAAAAATGGATACCCCGCATTGCTGATAAGATGAAACAATCCTCAGTATTTTTTGCCGTAGGCGCCGGCCATCTCTGGGGCCAGGAAGGCGTAATAAACCTGCTAAGGAAAGATGGATATACTGTAGAACCACTAAAGTAAACAGCTACCTACCAATAACTTATATTTTGCGCGGCATAGTTTCGTGCATTGTTGAAAAATGGGGCGCCCTTGAAAGGGTGTAATCTAATAGCGATGGGCATCGCCCATCGAACTCTTGGCCAGCTACCTTACTACCACTTGCTTGTTCCACACCCCACCCTCTGTAACAGCGCTTAAAATATAAATACCCGCCGGCACTTTGAGCCGCAAGTCCATCACTTTATTAGTTTCGCCATTTGTCCCCATTACTTTCTGCCCCAGCAGGTTTGTAATAACGATCTGTACCGGCTCAATTATGTCAGAGGTCACCTTCACCGTAAACTCCCCTTCATTCGGATTGGGATATATAGCAACGTCATTTATAGAAAAGCCAGAAACGTTTCTCACCCCTTCGCAATCCTCTACATTAACGGGCAACATTACGGAAGTGCTGCAATCAAAATCAGAATTTGTCAATATATAACTGACCGTATCAATACCCGCCGATACACCATATACTGCCCCTGCGCCGGTTACCAAAGCAACAGCGCTATTGCTGGTGATCCACACCCCACCAACCGATGTATCGGCCAGGTAAGTGGTATCGGATCCCATACACACATATGGCACGCCCGTTATCGCCCCTACCACCGGGGAGGGATTAACGGTAACATATATGGCTATAGTATCAGTAACAGTCCCTGCCCCATTTACAATCCAAACGCGGAAAGAGTCACTGCCGGTGAAACCGGTTGCTGGCGTATAGGTTAGGCCGGCAGGGGTTAAAGTATCACTGCCGGATACACCAACACCCGTAAATGTGGCCATCACAGAACCATGAGCTGGCCCCGACGAAAGTTCCCAGCCTACTATCGAACCTGGGCCTACCGGGGAAACTGACAAAAGGGAATTAATGGAAACTGCAGGATAATTTTCGCAGACTATGATGCTGCGTGATGCCCCCGAGATAAAAGCGGGATTGGCAACCGGGGCGGAGACCTTACGGATGCGGTTATTGTCGTGATCCGATATATACACATTCCCGGTATCATCCACAAATACACCACACAGGGTATTCAGCTCGCTTGCAGTGGCAGCGCAGCCATCGCAGGTATAACCCGCAGTGCCGGTGCCCGCGAAAGTTGACATTATACCACTTGCATCTATTTTACGGACCCGGCTGTTTCCGGCATCCCCGACATAAATATTGCCAACCGCATCCAATGCTATCCCACCCGGATTATTCATTTGGGCTAAGGTAGCCGCTATACCATCGCCGCCATATCCGCTAACTCCCGTACCTGCAATAGTGCTTATGATCCCGGCAGTATTTACCTTACGGATCCGTTGATTTCCCTGGTCTGTAAAATATATGTTGCCCAGCGTGTCAACAACAACACTCGTAGGAAAGTTGATCCCGGCGCTGGTTGCAGCACCTCCATCTCCGCTAAAAGTTCCTGAGAGAAAACCACTGGGACCAATCCCGGCGACCGTAGTTATAATGCCGAAGGTGTCAATTTTTCGGATCCGGTTATTCCACTCCTCTGCAAGGTAAAGGTTACCAGTTCGATCAATGGCTATGTCACCGGGATAGTAAATTTCAGCCCCTGTCGCTGGGCCGCCATCGCCACCATACCCATAAACCATGGGCGTACCCGCTATTGTGCTGATAATGCCGGAGGTGTTAATTTTGCGAATGCATTGATTGCGAAAATCGGCTACATACACATTACCGATCCGGTCAACAATAACCCCAACCGGATTATTTAGCTTCGCGTCGGTAGCACTCCCTCCATCACCGCTAAATCCCGCAATCCCCGTCCCGGCTATCGTCGTAATTGTGCCTGTTGTGCTCACCTTGCGGACACGGTTATTTGAATAATCCGCGATATACATATTCCCAGATATATCTAAAACTGCGTGGTAAGGCCCATTTATTTCTGCCGAAAGCGCGCTGCCACCATCACCACCAAATGCCGCTGTCCCATTACCCACAACTGTGGTGATAATTTGCGCACGAACTGTTAAAGAAAAACACAGGCAAAATAAAAAGAAGAGGTTGCTTTTCATAGAATTCAGGTTTTAGGACAAATTAATAATTACCCTAAGTGAAGTTGACGAAATAAATACCACTATATGGCGAAGTTATTTTTCGTTTATGCAAGGCACAAAATCCGCGAATAGTGAGCTATTTATCCCGATTGCTATCGGGATTGGGACGAAGCAGAAATGAAAAAGAACAAGTCAGATGGTGGTATTTATTTTGTCAACGTCACTAAGTTAGAGAACTATTAAATAAAAATCAAATAAATTCCCGAATTCCGTAAGCCAGCAGAATCAGTAGGCTATCAGGGCACAAAACTACTGGCCGTTAAGGGTGTATTATTTACCGCATTATAAACATTTTTCCCGCTTACAAGGTCCTCATATACCGATGCGTCATTGACCACATAACTATATGCGGAATAATACACCACAGCGCCGCTGGTCATTCCCGCATTTGTCAGATCCTGGCCGGGAACAATAAGGGTAATGCTTGTGGCGTAGGCCGGTATGGTACACACATAGCTCACCAGGTAGTTTGTGATGGCATTGCTTGCGGGGGATATTGAATTAGCAAATACTATACAGCTCCTTACCCTTGCATCGGGCTGTGCGCCAATTACCAACGAGTCGCTCGCAGACCCGGAACTATGACCTGCATTTAACGACACAAGGAACGAATCAGGAAGTGCAGAAAGCCGGACATCCTGGTTATAAGTGCCGGAAACGAAATTTATATTGTTGATAGTTGTGGCCGCATAGGCACTATCGGTCGCAGTAATATAAAAAGTACCCGTGGCAACTGCATAGGTTGGATAAGCGAAGCTATACGCCCCGGTAGTGCTAACCGGATTAACCATAACACTATTCCCGCTGAGAGAGAGAAACACATTATCAAGGTTCGTCAATACCCTGCTTCCATATTTATCATATAATGCCACATGTCCGCTAATTGCGCCTGTAAAGCTCGGCCCTGCAAGACCAGTAGGGCCTGTAGGGCCCTCTTTGGCACAGGAAGCAAGCATTAAAATAAGCCCCAAAATAAAAATAGCCGGAAAATTCTTTTTCTGCATAGGCAAATTTAATAATTAAAACCCAATGCGGGAAACGACCAACAGATCGCCATACCAAATTCAAAGCTTGTATAGTTGCAAATCCCGTTCATTTGTGTGTTTTCCCATTTCAGCGATGTTCGGAAAAAAAAGGAGAAATTATTTGTAGTTTTAGTAGTTATATTCGACAATAGAGAGTACTGGGGCGCTAATGACTAATGATATGGATGAATATAGAATGATAGATGGTAAAGACTTTGCAGATTTTGTAAAGGGCTTTTTATCTTTTGCGCAGCACCTGTGCCTGTATATTATTGCTGCGCTAAAGCAGTATTATATAACAGCGGCATTTGTATTCATTTTAATACTTTGCGCCGGGCTTTTTTGCCGGTATAGAACAACCGTATATTATGAGGCGACAATGGTGTGCCTGCTGAAAGAACCAGCCTATAAAAAAACCTACGGCGAAATGGTACATGACCTGGATAAACTTGCAAAAAGCCATTCTTATGCTGCCCTTTCCACCCGGTTGAAGATATCACCGGCTGATGCAAAACAAATACTGGAAATAGAGGGCAAAAACAGTGTAGGTAGTATGTTGTATGAAGATATTACTACCACCTATACACCACTCTACTTCACGGTGAAATCTATTGATAACAGAGTATTTCCGGCAATCGAGCGGGCCCTGATGGACTACATCAATACAGGAAGCCCTTACCTGAATGAAAAAGTCTTGCGGGATTCGGCCTCTGTGCAGGCAAGGATCAACTACCTGAATCGAAACATCAATGTTGTTGATTCTGTATTAGCCTCCATATATGGGTTAATGAAAAGAAACGGGCTGAATGCCGACACTTCAATAAATGCAAATAAGTTCGCCATGTTGCTCCGATATAAAACCGATATGGATGACGACCTGGTAAAGCAAACCAGGCGCGCCAGGGACCTGAAAACACAGATAGAATTGCTGCACGGCTTCATGCCCGCTGATAACCCGGTAAGCAGTAAGAACAAAATTTTATTGCTGGCATTAGCGGCATCTTTAATTTTACCTTGCATTGTTGTTGTATTCACCAAAGCATTGCGCGATGGCAAAAATCCTAGCGCTGTATGAACATACTCTTCTCTCACTCCTACTTTCTGCGATTTGATCCTAAACAATGGGAACTGAAGCAACCCTATGCCCCGCTGGGAACGCTTTATGCGGCAGCATTAATGAGAGCAAATGGCTATGACGTATCCCTGTTTGATACAATGTTTGTGCACTGTGCAGATGAGGTGAATAGCAAAATCGAAACATACAGGCCAGAACTCTTTGTGATATATGACGATGGTTTTAATTACCTCACAAAGATGTGCTTGACCAATATGCGGGAGGCCGCTTTCAGGATGATCAAGAATGCTAAAGAACGGGGCTGCATTGTAGCCGTTTCCAGTTCTGATTCGACGGACCGCTACGAGGAATATCTCAACGAAGGGGCAGATTATATTTTAATAGGAGAAGCGGAAATGACTTTGCTGGAACTTGCTGCAAAACTCAAAAGAAAGGAGCAGGATGTAACAGCTTTACAGGGCATTGCATTTATGCAAAACGGCAACCTGGTAAAAACACAACGCAGGCAGGTAATGCACGACCTGGACAGCCTGCCCATGCCTGCCTGGGACCTGGCCGATATGAAAACCTATCGGGAATATTGGCTGCAAAGCAGTGGGTATTTCTCTATCAATATAGGTACTACAAGAGGCTGCCCTTTCAAATGCAACTGGTGTGCGAAGCCTATATATGGCAACCGCTACAACTCACGCTCGCCAAGGAACGTAGCTGATGAGATAAAGTATCTAAAAGAAAAATACAATATAGATCACATCTGGTTTTGCGATGACATCTTTGGGCTAAAGCCAGGATGGGTAAAAGAGTTTGCCAATATTGTAATCAAAGAAAATATAAGTGTGCGTTTCAAGATACAGTCGCGCGCAGACCTGCTGCTACAGGAAGATAATATACAGTCGCTGGCAAAGGCAGGATGCGAAAATGTATGGATAGGTGCAGAAAGCGGATCGCAGAATATACTGGATGCAATGGATAAAGGCATAACAATACAGCAAATAAAAGAAGCGACTACCTTGCTAAAGAAACATGGGATACAACCCTCGTTCTTCATACAATTCGGCTACCTGGGAGAAACCAAGGAAGACATACGCAAAACGATACGAATGATAACGGAACTGCTCCCGCACTCCATTGGCGTATCTGTATCATATCCATTGCCAGGAACGATTTTTTATGATAAGGTAAAGAGCCAACTTGAAGAGAAAACAAACTGGACGGATTCTGACGAGTTAAAAATGATGTTCAAGAACACCTACCAGCCAGCGTTCTATAAGCAACTGCATAGGTATGTCCAGACCAATCACCGGCTGCACCTGGCTATCGACCACCTAAAAAAAGTACTAAAACAGCCTACTTTGTTATCTCCGTCAACACTTAAAAAAATGTTGTCCATATTATATTATTTTCCCGAGGCTTGTATTTCAAAGTATAAGCTTACTAATCTTGAAAAAGGATAGGCTATGAATAAAGTATTGTTGTTTAACCCGAGAAGCGCAAAGTACAAGCCACGGCTGCCCAACTCTATATTATCTGTGGCTGCGGCAATAGAAGGTATTTATGACTACGTAATCGTTGATGGCAACCTGGAGAAAGACCCGGAAACAAAAATCCTCAACTATTTTAAGACAGGAGAATTCAAATATTTTGGCTGCACCTGTATGCCGGGGCCACAATTGCGGCAGGCAATACCTATATCCAAAAAAACAAGGGATATATTTCCGGGAATAAAAATAATATGGGGCGGCTACTTTCCTTCCAACCAGGCTAAGGTAACGCTCACATCAGGCTTTGTGGACTTTGTGATCAATGGACCAGGGGAGAAATGCTTTCCTGCTATAATTGACGCCCTTGAACATAACAAACCTTATGAACTCATTGGCAATCTTATTTACCTGGCGGGCAGCGAAATAGTAAAAACAAAAACTGATGAACTATATGACCAGGACGCGCTGCCGCCATTACCCTATGACACGCTAAGCAGTTTCTACCCAATCTCGGCTTATTTGGGTAAAACCTACTTGGGCACTAAAACTATTGCATACCATTCCAGCATGGGTTGTCCTTTCAAATGTTCTTTTTGCGCGGTTGTACCCATATACAATGCCCGTTGGCGGGGCAGGTCGGCGCAGAATATTTATAAGGATATTAAGTACCTTAAAGAACGCTACAACGGCAATGCAATAGAATTTCATGATAACAATTTTTTTGTGTCAGAAAAGCGCACTGTGGAATTTGCAGAGCTGATAATGAATGAAAATATGGTGTGGTGGGGCGAAGGCAGAATAGATACCATAAATAAATACTCAGACGAATCGCTGGAAATAATGCGCAGGTCGGGCTGCAAGATGATATTCTTTGGAGCGGAGACGGGCAATGATGCGATATTAAAGAAAATGGATAAAGGCGGTACACAAACAGGGGAGCAGATAAGGACATTTGCCGCGCGAATGGCGAAATTTGATATCATACCTGAATATTCATTCGTGCTGGGCACACCTGCCAGCACACCCGAAGAGGTGATGCAGCAGATCGATTTCGACATTGCCTTCATCAGGGAGATAAAACAGATAAACCCAAAGACGGAGATCATCATATACATATACAGCCCTGTACCTACAGAAGGGTCTGACATGTATAACAAGGTATTATCATCAGGCTTTAAATTCCCTGAGAAATTAGAAGATTGGATAAGCCCACACTGGGAGAATTTCGACCTACGGAAAAACCCTTTGACACCCTGGCTTACCGCTGAAATGGTAAATAAAATAAGGGATTTTGAAACGGTGCTGAACAGCTACTACCCTACTGTATCTCACGTAAGAATGAGTAGCTTAAAACGCAATGTAATGCGTATGGTTTCTGCAGTAAGGTATAAAACGAACTTTTTTACAAAGCCCTATGAGCTGAAGGCGTTGCAGATATTGTGGAAGTACCGGCAACCGGAAATAGAAGGATTTTGAACAAAGACATATTAAGATGAACCTCAAATCACTGACGGATACGTACAAGCGGTACAGGACATTGCAGACAGATAAAATATCTGCCCTGCCCATAGTGATCCTTATGCCACACAGTGCGTGTAACTGCCGCTGTGTAATGTGCGATATATGGAAGGATAATAAAAACGGGAAACAACTTACCGAAAAGGATGTAGAGGGCTTGCTAGGTTCATTAAGACAATTCGGCACAAAGCAGGTATTGATGTCTGGCGGAGAGGCCCTGCTCAATGCAAATTTCTTCAGGTTATGTGAACTGTTGCAAAAAGAGCATATTCACATCACCTTGTTATCAACCGGGCTTTTATTGAGAAAACATACTGAGCAATTACTACAATTAGTGAACGACGTAATTATTTCATTGGACGGCGATGAGACCACACACGACGAGATAAGAAATGTAAGTGGCGCATATAGCAAATTGAAAGACGGGGTTCAACATATAAAAGCATTAGAGCCTGGTTATAAGATCACAGCCAGAACGGTGATCCATAAACTGAATTACAAAGTGTGGCCGCAAATTATCGATGCCGCAAAAGAAATGGGTTTAGACCAGGTCAGCTTTCTTCCGGCAGATGTAAGCAGCGAGGCGTTTAACCGCCAAACTCCCTGGGACGCGCCGCGCCAGGGAGAGATAATGCCAGGTAAAGACGAACTGCCTGGTCTTAGGGAGATAACTGAAGGAATAATATCGCAGTATGAAGCAGAGTTTAGCAGTGGGTTTATAGCCGAATCGCCGGATAAACTAAGGAAAATTCATACTTACTATGGCGCCATGCATGGCTTGAATCCCTTCCCGTTTAAAAAATGTAATGCCCCGTGGGTATCGACCGTCATAGAAGCAGACGGAACAGTGCGACCTTGCTTTTTTCACAGATCTATGGGCAATATAAGGAACAATTCATTGAGTGAAATCCTCAACAGTACAGAGGCTATTGGCTTCCGCAAAGGCCTGGACATGAAAAAAGATCCAACCTGCGTGAAATGTGTTTGCTATCTTAACCTCAGTCCGGCGACGAACCCTTGGTAAAAGTAACTAATGATCGACGATACAAACCATACGAACGAGGAGCTATCGGCAAGTGCCTTCACAAGGCAATCTGCAATTTTCGATGCTATCTATAGCTCAAATACAATCGTATCTTACAAAAGAGACCGGGTGAGAACCCATGTAAATCAATATCTGGCGTCTGGAAGCAGCATACTTGAATTAAATGCAGGCACAGGGGAAGATGCTATCTATTTTGCGTCACAGGGGCATAGTGTGCACGCTACGGATATTGCCGAAGGCATGTTAAAGGAGTTGGGAACCAAGGTAAAAAAAAATAACCTGGAGCAACAAATATCCATAGAGCAATGTTCGTTCACTATGTTAGAAGCATTAAAGAACAAAGGTCCCTATGATCTTATTTTCTCCAACTTTGCCGGCTTGAATTGCACCGCTGAATTAGAAAACGTGCTGCACTCACTCAACCCACTACTTGTACCTGGCGGCTTGGTAACACTTGTTGTGCTTCCTCCATTCTGCCTGTGGGAAACACTGCTGCTTTTCAAAGGAAAGTTCAAAACAGCTTTCAGAAGATTCAATAGTCGAGATGGAGCAGATGCACAGGTAGAAGGCGTCCATTTTAAATGCTGGTATTATAAGCCGTCCTTCATTATTAATATTTTGAAAAATGACTTTGATGTTTTAGGTGTCGAAGGACTGTGCACCATTGTCCCCCCTTCTTATATTGAACATTTTGCCGAAAAACACACAGGCGTGTACAATAAGCTGACCCGGCTGGAAAGCAAGCTAAAAGACAAGTGGCCCTGGAAGTATATTGGCGACTACTACATTATTACGCTCAGGAAACGATGATACAAAATGAGTTTGTCCTTATCTCCAATCGAAATGATGCCGACAAACAGATTGATAATAGTACTGGCTTCCGTTTCCAAAGGCTGGCGAGTTTTGAGAAGCTATCTAGCAACCCAGTGCAATACAGCGTATATAAGGTTGTAGAAAAACTAGAAACGGGCAGGTCAAATGTTGGTATTAATTTTATAATCGTCACTAAAGTTTTGATTAACTTTGTGTCCGAAAACAGCTAAATATGAAGTTTTTTATAGACACGGCAAACCTTGCCCAGATAAAAGAAGCCAATGACCTCGGCATATTAGATGGCGTAACTACCAACCCGTCGCTGATGGCCAAAGAAGGCATTAAAGGCCATGATGCTGTGACAGCGCATTATAAAACGATCTGCGAGATGGTAGATGGTCCTGTAAGCGCCGAGGTATTGGGTACTACTTTTGAGGGCATCGTGGAGGAGGGCAAAAAGCTTGCTACGATACATAAGAATATTGTAGTAAAGGTGCCAATGATAAAGGATGGCATCAAAGCCATAAAATGGTTTACAGATAATGGCATCCAAACCAACTGCACACTTGTATTTTCTGCCGGTCAGGCTATACTTGCAGCAAAAGCGGGCGCGTCATACGTGTCTCCTTTTATTGGCCGAATTGACGATAGCAGTTGGGATGGCGTGCAACTGATAGAACAAATCGTTGGCATCTATAATTCCCAGGGATTTATGACAGAAGTATTGGCTGCATCAATCCGCAACCCGTTGCATATCGTAAGGTGTGCGGAAGCCGGAGCAGACATTTGCACTTGTCCTTTGTCTTCTATTTTGGGCTTACTGAAACACCCCCTGACCGACCTTGGCCTGGAACAATTCCTGAAAGATGCGCAGGCAATGCAGTAAATTTTAAAAAAGAACCATATACTGATCCGACTATGAAAATAGCCGGATTTTTTTTGCAATTTTACTACCGCCTACCTTTCGGTATGCATTAAATGAATGACCATGCAAAATTCAAACGACCTGCGGTTTGCTGTATTGATAGATGCCGACAATGTTCCTTATGCCAATGTAAAAGGCATGATGGAGGAAATCGCCAAGTACGGCACGCCTACCTTCAAACGCATTTATGGGGACTGGACCAAGCCAACAGTATCTGGCTGGAAATCGGTATTGCTGGAGAACGCCATAACACCAATACAGCAATACAGCTATACCACCGGCAAAAACGCTACAGATTCGGCGATGATAATAGACGCCATGGATATACTATACACAGGCAAAGTGGATGGTTTTTGCATCATTTCAAGCGACAGCGATTTTACACGGCTTGCATTACGCCTGCGCGAGGCTGGAGTGAAAGTAATAGGCATGGGCCAAAAGAAAACACCCCTGCCCTTTATTGCCGCCTGCGATAAGTTTATCTACATAGAAATCCTTTCTGAAACAACAACTGCGCCGCTTAAAGAAGAGAAGGAAGAGGATAAGAAAGAACAGACCCAAACAACAAATACCATAAAACGGCTCGACCAAAAAACAATACAACTGATCACATCGAGCATCGGCGACCTCGCAGATGAGTCTGGCTGGGCATTCCTTGGCGAAGTAGGCAACCTGATACTAAAGAAAGAGCCCGATTTCGACCCGCGAAATTATGGCTTTAAGAAACTTGGGCAACTCATTAAAAGCACACAGCGGTTCGAAATTGATGAACGGCAAACCGACAAGAGCAATATAAAGCTGGTGTATATAAGGGCCAAGCCCTTAACTAAGCCCGAAACCACTACAAAGAAGCCACAAAAAAAGTTAAAAGTAAAAAATTAAAAATAAAATACGACAATTGTCTGAAATTATACGACAAAAGAGTACCTTTGTGGTAGGAGGAATATTTTTATGAAAGAAGCCAAGAAAGACCATCATGTGCATGAAGAAAAGACATACCCAGCTCACGAACCAAGCACCGGCTACGTGAGCGAACCAAGTATAGGCTACGTGCGTGAGCCGAGCACAGGTTACCTAATCAGCGCAAGCAGGGAAGGAATACCATTCCGGAACTTCACCAAAATGACCGAAAACAGCCCATTCAGCTTAGATGATTGGTCTGTTTTTCTGCACCTGTCTGAAAGAACAATACAGCGGTACAAGAAAGAAGACAAAAGATTTGACCCCATTTATTCCGAAAAAATATTGGAGATAACTATGCTGTACAACAGGGGCTCGGAGGTATTCGGGAACAATAAAAAATTCGACATATGGCTTAATTCAAAAAGCATTGCACTGGGTGGAATAAAACCGATGGATCTGTTGGACAGTACCTTCGGGATAGGAATGATAAACAATGAGCTGACAAGAATAGAACACGGCGTACTGGCATGATCGTTTACAGGCTTAGCAGATCAAAATTCAAAAATGACCTTTCCGGCAAGGGCGCTGAAATGGCAGGCGGCAGGTGGAACAGTATAGGTATCCCAATGCTGTACACTGCGGAGTCCCGCGCATTGTGCGCCCTTGAAATTGCAGTACATACACAGCTTAATGTAGTACCCGATGACTATCTTATGGTAACGATAGAAATACCTGGAATATCAAAAAAACAAGAGATATCTGCCAGCCACCTGCCCGAACATTGGAAATCGTTTCCTGAAAATTCATTCACGCAAAAGCTTGGCGACAACTTTTGCAGGGAAGGAAAATACCTGGCTTTGAAGGTGCCGTCTGCCATAGTGCAAGGAGATCATAACATACTGGTAAACCCATTTCACCCCGATTTCAGACTGGTGAAAGTGGTATCTATGGAACGATTTCAGTTTGACCAACGCCTTTTTATAAAACAAGCGGAAGCCTGATGAAACGCACAATATATTTCCTACTGCTACTGGCTATGCTATCGGCCGCATCGGGATACCTGATGTCGAAAGCAAGCTGGATAGCGCGGGTGGACATTACTTTCTTCCACAAGCAAATGAACCTGCTGAAAATATGGTGGCAAGGGGCAATCGCCGTGTTCATCGTATTGACACTATTGTTCTTGTTACATGCATTTATTCAAAAAAGACTAAGCAACACCAGTGCCAGGATACTTCATTTCATCCTACTCCTTACGGCCATTGCGGGCATGTATTTAACCTACGACGATTTCACTACAAATCTATCCCATCGCCTTACTGGCAAGCGGTTTCATTATGGGGTTTACCTATGGTGGATGGGATGGATATTGACCTGTATATTCTTTCTGTTTAGAAAAAAGCCACAAAGCTTTGCCATCACAAATACAGGTAAAACGGATGAAGCAAGGCAGTAAATGCAGCTGTGTATTGTCCATCTACATCTTTTATTACAAGCGTTTCCTCGTTATTAGTACAAGGCACCCCTCCACGGCTAAACAAAGCCACTACCCTATTTACCGGGGAATCAATTTTATGACTGACCAATAACCTACCCGATTCAGCCCAGCCGAATGCCTTGATAAGGCTTGCAAAAAGAAGGTATTCGGGGTAAGGCAATAAGATTGATAAATGCCCATCCTTATTCAGATTGGCGGCCGCAATGTCTATAATATCTTGTTGCGATAATGAACCTGTATGCCGCGCTCTGTTCTTGCGTTCATCTTCACTCACCAGGCTGTTAATGAAGAAGGGCGGGTTGGTAATTATTAGATCATACTTACGATCAAACGCATAGCCACAGGCATCTCCTTCCAAAACATTGATCCTGTCGCCCCAGGGAGACCCCTCCACATTTTCCTTAGCCTGGACTGCGGCTGCATGATCCACTTCGATAGCATCGATGTTAATTCCCTCACATCGTTGGGCCAGCATAAGTGATAGTAGGCCGGTGCCAGCGCCTATATCCAATACGGTCTTTACATGCGGCATTACCGGCGTCCAGGCGGCTTGTATGCAGGCATCGGTAGTCACCTTCATAGCGCACCGATCCTGCCAGACTGTAAACTCCTTAAACCTGAAGTATTGATTGCTCATTCCCAGGTAGCCCGCGCGCTGGCACTTACCGACAGATCGGCAAAGGCGCCTTTTAGAAATTTATAATAGCCGGTAATGCCTATCATAGCGGCATTGTCGGTACAATATTCGAACCGGGGGATATATACCTGCCAGCCGTTCTTTTCGCCGGCCTCCTTTATAGCCCTTCGCAACCCGCTATTGGCCGATACGCCGCCGGCTATGCCTATATGCTTTATGTCCAGTGCTTTTGCAGCCTTCTCCAGCTTGGCCATCAGCATCTTGATAATGGTGTGCTGCACCGAAGCGCAGACGTCGTTTATATTCTTTTCTACGAAGGCAGGGTCAATCTTTTTTTGCGCATGCAGAAAGTAGAGTACAGATGTTTTTATACCGCTGAAACTATACTCATAATCTTTCATTTCACTCATCGGGAATTTGAAACGAAGTGGGTCGCCCTGCGCCGCCAGCTTGTCCACAAGCGGCCCCCCGGGATATGGCAGACCGAGCATCTTGGCCACCTTATCAAATGCCTCGCCCGCGGCATCGTCTATGGTTTCGCCAAGCACTTCCATATCCAGGTAGTCGCGGCAGAGCACGATCTGTGTATGCCCTCCAGAAACCGTAAGGCACAGGAACGGAAACTCCGGCTGCTGCTCTATAAAATGGGCCAGAACATGGGCCTGCATATGGTGCACCGCGATAAGCGGGATATGCATAGCCTGCGCAAACCCTTTGGCAAAGCACGCCCCTACCAGCAAAGAGCCAATAAGCCCCGGCGACTGTGTAAACGCCACCGCCGAGAAATGGTGCTTATCTATACCAGCATCTTTTATTGCGGCATCAACTACTGGTATTATATTTTGCATATGCGCACGCGATGCCAGCTCCGGTACCACCCCGCCATACCGCTCATGCACCTGCTGGGTCGCCACTGTGTTACTCAGCACTCTGCCATCCCGTATCACGGCTGCGCTTGTTTCATCGCAACTGGACTCTATGGCGAGTATGTTTATAGCCTGTGTATTCATTTCCGGCGCAAAACTATTACAAATGCGGGTGACCACCGTAGTATTATATTATATTTACAATAATTAATATTTATTTAGTCGTTTTAAGTGGTGTGACCCCACTCAAAAAAAATATTGTGGATAACTCATATTGCCGGTTCTGCGGTATGATGTGCTGGTAAAAGGTTTTGCGAGATACCGGATTTTTTGGGTGACCCCATTGGTGACCCTATTTTTGGGGGGTGATTCCGCCGTCGCTGAAATTAGCTATGGCGGACAAAGGTGTGAGGGCTTTTTACCACAAGGGCCACAAAGGAAGGCACAAGGATCACAAAGTTGCTCAAATTTTACAGAAATTTCTCTTAAAATGATAATTTATTGATAATCAATTAATTGTGTGAAAAATTGTGAATAATTGTTGCTCGAAAGTTGCTCAGTTGTTGCACGACTATGATTTATAGGATTAAAAGGATTTTAGGATACATACTATACACCGGATAAAAATGTGCATTGAATTTAAAAAGCCTGGAAGGCTTTAATGTGAATAGCTCCGGGTGCAACCCAGAGTCTTCAGGGTTATACCAGTTGAACCCCGCCGGGGTTCAATGACCACATCTATTTTCCCACCGGTTTCACCAGTGGCTATTCATCATTTAAGCCCTATCGGGCTTGCCCGTTTATCATTGCACAAACTTATGCGGCGAGAAGTATACAAACGATTTTTATGGCACAAAGGTCTGTAAGAAAATAATACAAGCCAAGACGTTTTATCTATACCAGTTAAGGTTGTGGCTATAATGCTAACCGTCCTGCGCGATACGCCAGTTGCAAACTGGTTCAATTGGGTAGGCACGAGTCGGCTGCGCTCACGGCTATGCTACAGACTCGCGCCAGTGGGAGGATGTCTGAACCGTTGATGAAGCTGATTATTTTGATGTAGCTGATACCGGGCGCTGTGACATAAAAATGTGCCACACGGGAAAAAGGTGCGGCACATTTGGTTTGGCAAACAATTAAAAATTTATTCTACGAGGAACTTGCCTGATTGGGTTTTGCCATTGGTAATGTATTGGTACATGTACAGGCCGGGGGTGTAGCCTTTTACATTGAAGGTGGCTGCGTTGTTGTTGTAAATGGTCTGCTCATCGAGCAGGCGGCCCACAATATCCAGAAGCTTTATGGTGACCTCGTCTGACGGCGGGTATTCAAAATTGAGCGTCATGCTGGCGGGGTTTGGAAATACGCGGATGCCCTGTACGGTATTAACAGCCGTATGCGTGGGGTTTGTGGCTGGGTTGGTATGTGGCGCTGATTTACGCTCTCCCGATGAATAGGCGCCGCAGCAAGGCAACCCTAGCGCATACGTGGTAGCATTGGTGAGGAGGCCGGAATTGACATAGCCCAGCGAAGAGGGAGGGGAGCCAGCTGCATCGGCTGCCGATACCGTCCATTTAGTAGAATCGCCAAAATCTGCGGCAGTGCTACCGGTGAATACATATTTGCGATTGGGTACATTATCAAATTTCACAGGGCCGCCGAGATCGTTTGCACCTGCTGTTATTGGTACAAAACAAGATGTTTGGTCGGGCGCATAACCCAAGCCATGATAAAAGGCCGGTGTGCCGGGGTATGCAGTCGTGCAGCCGGGGCAGCGCACCTGTATAGCATCTTGCGCGGCCAGAGAAATAATATCTCCCCAGCCATAGGCAGCGGTATAAACCGTAGCGCCATCGTTGTTGCAATATTCTGCCGGGCTCGTGCTGCCGGAACCATCATACCGCTCCAAAACGGGAGTTGAACCGGTGGATGCAGCAGCATTTACGGGAATCCAATAAATATTGTTGGTTGCATCAACCGTAAAGTCGGTGGGGAGGGCATAACAATTACTTGCCGCGTTATAAGCTACTATAACACTGCCAGCGGGAACATTTTGCCATACAGGATTGTTTGCGAGGCGATAATGCCCGGCTGTGATACCGGTTAAGGAGCAACCTGAAGTATTGAAGTTGCCCGAATTATCGTCAATGATCCAGCCAGATACGTCAACAAACCTGGAAGCGTCTGTGCCGCAGTTACCCACGATCATCTCGGCATACTCACAGCCCGAACTTTCTGATGGCCCCTGCGACAATTCCGTTACCGCCAACACGCCCTGCGGGTTTGGCGGGCTATACGTTACGAGATAGGAATAGTTGCCGCAAACTGTGCCTGAACCATCATCTTTTATCTCTCTGAAATTGATGGTTTCCGGCGGCATGGTACTGGGATCTATACCTCGAACAGTATAGGCGGCAATGTGTGCCATGTACTGCGCACCGGCGGCAATGGGTACACCATCCAACTCGGCAGTATTGGTACCATCAAATGTTACCGATTTATCAGTATAGTCTATCGCTGCATACGTACCCGCACCGCCGGCAGTTTGCCAATCATCGAAAAGGGTGCCGAGGTAAATTTTGAAGTAGCCGTAATTATTTAAGATGCTGGCCCCCGTGGTGGCGTCTAAAGTTTTGCTGTTTACAAACTGCAGGTTATAATTACCACTAACCGTGGTTAAATTCCCCAACGTTAAAAAGTGATGTTCCGGCATCACGGCAGGATAAGACGACAGATATATAACTCCTGTGTTCAAAGAAACAATGTTGTTGTTTTGTATCGTATTTGGTCCCGGGTCTGGGGTTTCGGCGATAGTCATGCCAGAAGCACCACCGGTGGTAAGATTGTGATAGTCAACTATGCGGGAAAGATAACATATATCTATATGGGTGGGTGTGAGGTAGGCTAAGTCGGTACACCCGGCGGCGGCATATGCGCCAGGGTTTGGCGGGGTATATGCAGTTGACGTGCCGCTTGGGGGATAAATAATGCTGCTGCCCGCATCAATAGACGGGATAGGCGCAGCCGTTAAGATCGCATCGCCAGACGGCAGGCTACATCCAGACACAACGCCGGAAGAAGACCAATTTGTCGGCCATTCTTCAGATCCCCCAATTCCGCCCACTGTCCAGTACAAATTTATATTTGGGACAGGACCTGATGTGGGTGGTGAATAGTTCAAGCAACCTACATTTCTTATTTTTACGTACAGGTAGTTTGACGCTGACGGAGCATAAACCGGGGGTTCGCTAACAAAAGTGCTGCTACCGGCATGAAGCCTGTTTACAATGTCGGGACTTGACCAGAAATTGCCTCCTGTTGCCGGTTCGTTGTAGGTCTCCTGGGTGTTCATCTCGTCATACATATCGTAGTGGGAATCGCGTGATGCCAGATCGTAAGTTAAATTTGTATTGAAGTGGGTGACGACCTGCCTTGATGCATAGCAGGAATGAAGCGCATCGTGAACCGTAAGAATAAAATCTGCCGTCATCGGCGACCCTACCGCAGTTACAGATGGGTTAAGAACCGAGTTAGAGCTAAGTGTTGCCGTATTGTCCGTTTGGGCAGTCCAAGTGTAAGTGAGGCCGGAACCTGAAACAACAGTTCCGTCATAGTCTAAAGTAACGGTATATTGAGGCTCTAGGATGTCCACATAGCCATCGAAAAGGTGGGTAAATGGCGCGCATAATGTGTTTATATCCACATCCGCTATTCGAAGTTTCGCCATTGTGAGGGTAAGGGTATTGCTTGTAAATGTGCCGCCTGTGCTACACAGGTCGGTAAAGCTATACATATCAGCGGTGCAATAAACCTGCTCACCGGCGCTGGCATCCCCATCTGTCCAAGAATTGGACGTAGTAAAGGCAACGAACGAGAACCCAAGCCCCGTGCCTGCGCTTTTATACCATGTATAACCGGTGCCGCAAAAACCATTCATATTGGCCGTGAAGGTGGGATAAGCGCTGGCGCAAATAGTAGTGGTGGGCGTTGTTATGACAAGGGAAGGCGTGGTGGCGCAACTCTCCCGGATATACGAACCGAGATAAAAATTACCGCTGGAGCTGTTTGTCGCATACTCCAAATTAGATACATATACCTTTGTAGAGCATATGGCCACATCAGTTCCTGCAGTAAGCGTGGAAACAGAGGCAAGCGCACTGGCAGGCAGGTAAGCGAGATAACCGTCAAGGTCAACAACAAAAGGATTGGGGTCGTCAACCATCAGCAGGTCGCCATTGAAGTCCAACTCCAGGTCGGTGGTATGATAATTGAGGGTGCCGGAGATAGGGGTGATACTGGCAGGCGAAGTGGATAGTGCGGCATAGCCAAGCCCACCTGTAAGGGGAACGGTAGTGGGGTCATTGTAAGAAAAGCAAAACGTAGGCGATGGGCTGCATAGGGGCAGGTATTCAAACCCAAAGATGACAGGCCCTCCCGTACCGGGGCCTGCGGCTGCAATGGTATAAAGGTTATGCGCACCGGTTGTAATGTCGAATGTCTGCAGTTGGTTGGCGCCTCCCGAAGTACCGACTTCTGAACTTGGGACACCCACGTATGCAAGCACCGGGCCGCCACCTATCTGGAATATCTTGGCCTTGGTAAGGCCGGGATTAAGTAATGTGCCGGCTGTGCTCACCGGCGTGGGCAGCCCGCCATAGCTTATGGGCAGGTCGCCGGTAGGCGATATGTGCCACTGCCGCACCGAGCCGGAATATGTGGTGGTGCTACCAACTGTGACACCATCTGTATTAACGGTGTAAATATCCCGAGAGCCATCAGAATTGGCTTTGTTTGCAACTACCTGCGGTGGTTGTGTTTCCCAGGTGAGATTATAGTAAGCCGAACAATCGGGGAAGGTGAGCGGATAGTCAACAGGGAAAGAATAACTGGCGTCGGCAGGGAAAGTGCCCTTGTCAATATCCACCTCTACCACCCGGAAGTAGCAATGCCCCACAATAGGACTATAGGCAGTAGTATTGCTATTGCACCAGAACAGCACATAAAATGCATTGCAACTGCCTGGCTTCGGAATTATGCATATCTCGGAAAGAGCGCCGGCATTATCTAAGGGGAAACCCATGCTGTCCGGGCCGCCACACCACATATTGACGGTAGCACTATAATTGTTGAAATCATACACTTGTGTGCCGCCAACACTGTAGATACCATCCACATTGGCCGAGAACAGGAGGGTGCCATCGGCATCGTACTGGCTGGTGTAGAGCATCTGGTCTGAGGTATATGCGCCAAATCCAGTGTGGTAATAATCAGTGACAGGAGCAATGCCGGGTGGCGCCGATGGCGTTGCTGTGCAGTCGAGCGAATGGTCGTTGTCGGTAGTGGTGCAGGAGACCGCACTGCCGAATGTGGTGATAGCTTTGGGCTGGGCATGAGCTATGGCAGTACACGCTAGCATGGCGGCGAGCAGCAGGGAGCGTTGCGCGCCTGCGCTAAAAAAGGAGGTTCTGGTCATAAGTGTTTGTTTTGAATGGTTAAGGAATGGGAAAAGGTATGGGCATAGCAAACCCGGTACAGGAAATACCTATTTCCTGAGGTTGGCGCAAGAGCCGTAAGAATACGGATTGAATAAAGTCGTTATGGCGTTACCAATAACTTGCGGGTAAGAATGCCCTGGGATGTGGTAACGGAAATAAAGTAAAGTCCCGATCGTTCGTCAAGGTGCAGCATCAAAGGCGCATTCGTAAAAGCAGTGCATTCTTTTACTTTTCTCCCGGAAACATCTGTGATGGTAATTTTCATATCTTCCCGAATAGCAGATGATACTGTTAGATTAAAATCGCCATGATTAGGGTTCGGGTAAATATCCATGTCAAAAGCCGGGTTAATAACAGGCTTTACCGACACGGTATTCCTGATATACCGTATCCTGCCATCATTATGTGAGCATATATACAGGTTGCCTGCATTATCGGCCATCACACCTACAGGCCCATCTATTTCGGCATGGGACGCCAGGCCGTAGTCGCCGGAATAGCCATTTATTCCATTGCCGGCATAAGTGGTTATGATACCCGCGGCATCTATCTTTCGTACACGCGCATTAAACGGATCGCCAAAGTATATATTCCCCTGAGCGTCAACGGTCACTCCAAAAGGTTCTTTCATTCTTGCAGCCGTAGCAGCGCTATCATCGCCGCTATAGCCTACACTGCCTGTGCCGGCAACAGTAGAGATGATGCCTGCTGTATTTACCTTACACACCTTCAAGTAGCCATTTGCACAGAAAAATACATTGCCGGCCGCATCTATGGCCACACCAAAAGGCTCGGCTATGTTTGCTGCTGTTGCTGCCATACCATCGGTATATGTTGCACCTGCAGCACCAGCGCCTGCAATAGTGGTAATGACGCCCGATGTATTTATTTTCCGGAGCCGATAATTCAGGACATCGCATATATACAGGTTTCCGCCGCCATCGAGCGCTATCTCGTGCGGGCTATATAATGTGGCAGCAGTGGCAGCTATATTGTCGCCATTGTACCCATAGGCCCCGGTACCAGCAATGGAGGTAATGATGCCCGCGGCATCTACTTTGCGGATACGGTGATTGTAATCATCAGATATATATACATTACCGCTGCCGTCAACCGCTACGCCGGCGGGTGTATTTAACTGTGCGGCTGTTGCCGCACTGTCGTCGCCGCTATAGCCAGCCACGCCCGTACCGGCAATGGTGGTAATGATACCTGCGGTATTTACCTTGCGTACGCGATTGTGGCCCAGGTCGGCTATATACACATTGCCTGCGGCATCGATAGCGGTGCTGTATGGCTGTAACAATTCGCAATCTATGGCGGGGCCTCCATCACCTATGCTCACGCTGTCGCCGCCGGCAAAAGTGGAGATGATCTGGGCCTTTGAACCTGTAGCTGACAGCAGAAAAACAACAAAACAAAAAGCAAAAATGCGTGTGTTAGTTTTCATAATGATGGTTTTAAAATTTAGATGCCTATTTTCGATGGCATAGTAAATTTAATATATTTTTGGTATTTGATTTAACTATTTGGCCATTATTGAGTTCGATTTTGCATACAGGCTAAAGGCGAACAGCGAACACTGAACCATTTATAAACCAAACTTAAGCAGCAATGAAACAGAATGTATGCGTGAAAACACGCATTTTTCGGGCGTTCATGTTATTGGTCTGTTATCCAAAAATTGGCTTCATAAGTAAATTTGGCGATATAAAAAAGCGTGAAAACACGCAATTTTATATTGGCAATTCACCCCAATGGCTATTGCACATGAAAATGAACTTGTATAAATTTGTTTTCACAACCTATATGTAATGAACGACCCAAAAACCATATATGTAGCCTATGCCGATGATGCCAGGGGAGGATTCCCGCAGACCATGGCAGACTTCGTGACCGAATGCGACCCGAACATAAACTTTTATATAATGGCGAAGGACGGCCTGGAACTTTTGGAAAAAATTGCCAAGGTAACTGTGCAGCCCGATGTATGCATACTGGACGTGAGAATGCCCAACATGGATGGATATGCAACGGCGATGCAACTACGAAAAAAGTACCCCCATACAAGGGTACTGGGCATCTCGGTTTTTGACGAGAGGGCGGCAATTTTGCAAATGTTCAGGCATGGCGCAAGGGGCTTCATTTCAAAGGGGGACTGGGCGGAAGAAATAGCTACGGGCATAAGGGATGTTTATGAACTGGGCTATTATCTGCGCTCAAAAATTGTGCAGCGCACGTTCCCTAAGCTCACAGAAGATAACCTGAAAAAACACTGCAAAGCCACATGCAGTGAAGTGGAACTGCAATACATGAGGCTGTGCTGCACTTATTTGAGAACAGAAGATATAGCGGAGAAAATTGGGCTAAGCGAAAGAACCGTAGAGGCATACCCTGCACGGCTGTGTAAAAAGCTGGGACTACCGGAATCGCCCCACCCGCAGCAGAATTTAGCGTTGCTGGCGTACCGGTGCGGGCTGGAGCCGTTTGAGTAGAGACGTCCCGCGGCTGCGCTGGGATGATAATAAGAATAGGTGTTGCGTAGGGTTGCTTTCCCGAAATAATCGGGAAAGGCTGTGCCTCGCAATGATTGCGAGTTGTATTTGGTTGCTCAATAGTGTGATGCCGATGAATGGTGCCAATCCTTCGGCTATCGCTCTGGACAGGCTCAGTAGCGGACAAAGCGTACAAGAGTGCGACGCAACGGACACTTAATAGCAGCAGTATGCCCGGACAATAGCCCGAAATATGCCGAAGTTAACCTTAGCGCCACACCGAATTAATGAGGAGTTAACGTATTTAATAAGAATTTTACATTTGTTTAACTAAACATTCCCTACTTTTGCACCGCATTAGAGCAAGAGGGGTACCGAGAATACGGAATTGAGGCTTTCTTTTGCTAAAATAGTGAAAAAATCATTTAGTACAACATTATCAAACATAAATTTTAAATTAATAACTAATAATATGGCCTCAAGTAACAGTACCAGCCTGGTTGACAACATCATCGAAACACAGAAAAAAGTGTTGGATAGCGTAACCGAGAACACAAAGAAAATTGCCGGTGATAACACCATTCTCAATGAGACTATTGAGAAAGGTAGCGACTGGTACAAAAACTGGTTAGAAAGCCAGAAGAACATGTTTACCAAGGCCACAGGCTTTGCTACGCACACCGCTGAAAACGGCAGTGCAAAACACGAAAACGCTACCGCGAAAGAAGCGGTTGCAGGCGCTAATGAATTCCTGGAAAACTGGGTAAACGCACAGTCGGCATGGGCTAAGCAAATTTGGGAAATGAGCCAGGAAGCTGCCAAGAAATTTGGCACAGGCACCACAAACCCGTTTGCGAACTTCAACACTGCAAACCCGTTTGCTAACTTTACTAATCACACTACCAACCCATTCGCAAACTGGCAGAATAGCTTTAACGGCAATGCTAACCCATGGGCTACCTGGATGAACCAGGCAAATACCCACAACTGGATGAACCAGGTGCAGCAGGCTAACCCTTTCACACAGGATTCTTTTAAGAAAGTTACCGACAACCTTACCGAAACATTCAACAAATACTATGCTACCCTCAACAACAACTTTACCGAGTGGCAGAATAGCTTTAAGAATGGTACAGTGCAGGATGCATATAAAAGCATGATAAACAGCGGCGAAGGCTTCACAAAGTTCACTGAAATGTGGATGCCGATGATAAAGTCGATCCAGGACAAAACGTTCAACATGGACGAATACAAGAAGCTGATGAACCCTGAGTTGTACAAGGAATTCATTGATAAATTCCTGGGCCTGTTGCCAGAAGGCAGCCGCGAGCAAATGGACAAAATGACGGCTATGATGAACAACGGCCTGAAACAAATGAGCGAAGCGGGTATGACCCAATATCACCAGATGCGCGATGCTATGAGCAAAATGAACAATGGCTCTGAAATGTTTGGCGAAATGCACAATGCATTCAGCAAATGGCAGAACCAGATGAGTGAAGCAGCCGCTCCATTCACAAAGCTTATCACTCCTAACGACCAGACCAAAACTGCACAGGCATGGAGCGACATCTCTAACCGCATAATGGTGTATAACCTTAAAAACGCTGAGTTGCAATACATGATGTACACACAGGGCGCCAAGGTTATGGACAAGCTTGCTGAAAGCGTTGCCCAGAAAGTAAAAGACGGCGTAGAAGTAACCAGCATCACTGCTCTTTACCAGGAGTGGCTGAACATCAGCGACAAGGTTTATGTTTCTTTGTTTGAAAGCAACGAGTACAGCACACTGATGGCTGAAGTAGGCTCTATGCAGATGAAACTCCGCAAGGATATTGACCTGCAGAACGAGAAGTTGCTGAAAGACATACCAGTAGCTACCCGCAGCGAAATGGATGAAGTTTATAAGATCATCTACGACCTGAAAAAGAAAGTGCGCCAGCTGGAAAAAATGCTGGAACTTGACGAAACAGAAGAAGAAACAGTAGCAACAGAAGAAGGAACAAAAGATCACCATACAGAAAGCGCCAAGACAGCAGCGCCTAAGCGTGGTGGTAAAAAATAATAATTGATTTTGAATTGAGGATAAGAAAGGGAGCGCGAATAGCGTTCCTTTTTTTTGCGGCGGCCGCGAGTAGGTGTTACGTGTAGGTGTCGCACACCAGAAAAAGGTGTGGGACACCTATGAGCGGGGAGAAACAGGGCGAGGGAGCAGAGTGAAATTACCTCCGCTCCAAAAAATGAATGATCTCCCGGTTCACCTCATCGGCTTTTTCCCACATTACAAAATGGCCGCAGTCAGGTAGTATTTTAAGGGTGGCGTTGGGTAGCATTTTTACAGCATCGGTGGCTATTTGCTCAGTGGTGGTATGGTGTATGATCTTATTGGGTATCAGCGCATCGTTTTTCCCGAACACCACTAATACCGGCACTTTAATGTCGCCAAGCTTATCATATACCGGCTCTTCAAGCATCCCATGTATGCAGGCTTCTACCATCTTTTTATAGGTGTTCAGCTTGTAAGTTTTCATCAGTCCGGTGAGTTCCTTTATCATACCCTCGCCCTGCGACTGGTTGCGGTAAAAGCTATTTTCTATGGCGTGGCGCAGCACCTGCTCATCAGACGTAATAAAGTCGAACAGGTGGATGGCATTAAAATAAAGCGATCTGTCCATCGCAGAAAACACCTCGAAGCCCGCGGGCGCACAGAGCACCAGAGACTTCGCACAACCCGGATAGTTTATGATGGTAGTCATGGCCACCTGGCCACCCATGGAGTGCCCCACAAGTGTTACCTTATCCAGTTTCAGTGCATTTATGAATTCCGCAACGCTTGAGGCAAAGAATTTTAAGCTGTAAGGATGGTCGTTCTTGTCGCTAAGTCCGTTGCCAGGCAGGTCTATGGCTATGCAACGGTAATATTGCTTCAGGTAGTCGATATTCTTCTTCCACACCACGGCGTAGTTTGCAAGGCCATGTATGAATAGCAAAGTGCGCTCGCCCTTCCCTTCGTCCATGTAAGCAACTTTGCAATTGCCGGGCAGATCGGCATAGTGTGTTTTGTACGGGTATGTCATTGCTGTAAATGTAAGTAGTAAACGGGCAAAAGTCCCAGTGACGATGAAAAAATAAATACCACCATCTGACTCGTTCTTTTCCATTTCTGCTTCGTCTCAAAAGTCCTTAAATAGCTCACTATTCGCGGATTTTGCGCCTTGCATAAATGAAAAATAACTTCGCCATATAGTGATATTTATTTTGTCAACGTCACTAAAAAAAGTGAAAGGCGCATTTTGGTGCGCCTTTCAGAAACTATATTTTTATCGACACAATTTTTAGCATCTTTCAACAACCCATTTGGCAACTGCAGGGGGCTAACTCTTTTTGAGACTTGCCGCCCACAAACACACCTATGTGGCCACCCGGGAAAGCATATTCTTTCTTATCCTTAGAGCCTATCTTGCTCATCACATTCCTGGTGCTGTCGTTAGGGATAATGTTGTCCTCGGTAGCATATACATTCAGGAAAGGCATGGTCACCTTTTTAAGGTCCACTACCCTGCCGCCTAATTCAAATTCACCCTTGATGAGTAAGTTATCGCGGAACAGGTCCTTGATGTATTTACGGTACATTTCGCCGGGAATTGCAGGCAGATCGCTCTTCCATTTTTCCATGCGCAGGAAGTTCATCATTTTATCGCTATCATCCAGCGAATCTATAAGACCTATATACTTGCTTACGTTCATGCTTGGTTTCAGCATACCGAAAGCGCCATCTATCATTTCGCCGGGTATTGTGCCTACTGTATCCACCATTGCATCCACGTCAATGTATTTTGTCCACTTGTAGAGCATACATTTCGTACCTTCAAAATCGTAGGGCGCTACATAAGTAGTCAGCGACTTGATTTTTTCAGGATACAATGCCGAATAGATCATAGAGAAAGTTCCGCCCTGGCAGATGCCCATTTTGTGGATGCTTTCCACTTTGTGGCGCTTGCGCAGGAAGTCAACGGCATCGTTCATATAGCCGTCTATGTAGTCTTCCATAGTTATATAGCGGTCGGCCCTGGTATGGTAGCCCCAGTCCATGATGTATATATCCAGCCCTTCTTCCATGAGCTTTTTTACTAAGCTGCGGTCAGACTGCAGGTCAAGCACATCCTGCCTGTTGAGCATAGCGAAAGAGACGAGTACGGGCGTAGCGCATTTTGCAGGTGTTTCGCGCGTGTAATGGTACATCTTGATCTTATCAGACGACCATACCAGTTCTTTAGGCGTAGTGCCTATTTCCACTGTATCAATGTCCTGCAAAACCTTGTATCCCTTGGCTATCTTTTCGCTGGTTTTTACTAATTCTTCAGCAATCTTTGAAGAGTTAAAATTCATTTGTTGTTAATTTTTGCGCGAAGGTAAGGGTTTAATACGGGAATCTGGGGAATATGAGCAAGGTACATGTAAAAAGAAGGTTAATATTATATCTCCACCGCATTTTGGCGAACAGATACGAACCATCCTATTTTTATTTAAATTTGCATAATGGAAAAGAATGAAATACTGTCTTCCATCAAATCGCAAATCCTGAAAGTAGTTCCCGGAGCAAGAGTCATGCTGTTTGGGAGCAGGGCGTACGGAAACCCCACAGTAGAAAGCGATTGGGACATTTTAATACTCACTTCTCAACCCGTAACTGCGATCTTAAAACGAAGCATCCACGATATACTTTTCCCAACTAGCGTAAGTATTGCGGCATTTATAAACACATTGACAGTACAGGAAAATGACTGGCAAAA